>JAEWFU010000384.1 GCA_023388675.1 Pseudomonadota bacterium
CTGGTCTATCTGACGGCGGTGGTTCTCGGGTTGGCGCTCGTCGCCCAGACCTTCGGTACCGCCTTCCTCGTCATCAAGTGGGTTGGCGTCGCCTATCTCGCCTGGATGGCCTGGAACTTCTGGCGCAAGGGCATCACCGCCGAGAAGGTCGATGCCGATCGCGCGCGGGGCGGTATCTGGACCAGTATCCTGAGTGGGCTGCTGGTTACGCTCGGCAATCCGAAGGTGATGGTTTTCTACCTGGCGATCACGCCGACGATCATCGACATCGCTTCCATAACGCCGTCCGATTACGGCGTGCTCATAGCCATCACGGCCATGGTGCTGCTTGTCGTTCTGATGCCCTATCTGGCGCTGGCCGCCAAGGCGCGCTGGTTCCTGGCAACGCCGCGCGCGCTCAAGGCGCTCAACCGCACGGCCGCAACCTTCATGGCTGGCGCTGCCGCGGCGATCGCCACGCGGTCGTAGTTGCGTCGGCCCGTGCGGCCTCTACTATGAGGACGTGCAAGGGGCATTATCTCGGGAGGACCATGCCCGGTTTCCGTTTCGGCCGCGGCCTCGTCGCGATACTGGCGCTGGCGCTGATTGCGGCGGCCGCCCTAGCGGTGTGGTTCGTCTCGCTCGAGGCGGGCAAGCGCCGTGCGCTCGCCGCGCTCGACGACGAGTTGCATGTGTTGGCCCGTACCGTCGAGGGCGAGATCGAGCGCTTCCGCTACCTGCCGGCCGTCGTGGCGCGCGACCGGCGCATTCTCGAAGTACTGGCTTCACCCGATCCCGGAGCGATCACTCGCGCCAACGCCTATCTGGAGGCGGTGCGGACCGATTCCGGCGCCGACGAGCTCTATGTGATGAAGCCGGACGGGGTGACGATTGCTGCCAGCAACCACGCCGAACCGACGAGCTTTGTGGGTGAGAACTACCAGTATCGTCCCTATTTCACGGACGCGCTCGCGCGCGGCGAGGGCCGCTACTACGCGGTCGGCGCGACGACCGGCATTCCCGGCTACTTCCTGGCCTCTGCCATTCGCGACAACGGGCGGATCGTCGGCGTTGCCATCGTCAAGGTCGACATGCGCAAGATCGAGGCGACCTGGACGGATGCCCGGTCGATCGTCGCGGTAACGGATGCCGATGGCGTGGTGTTCCTGACCGGCCATACTCCATGGAAATACCGGCCGCTCCGGCCCCTGAACCGCGATGTGCTCTCCAACCTGGCGCGAACACGCAAGTATGGCAGTGCCGATCTTGCGACAGCCATTCCGATCTTTCCCGATGCCGGGAGGCTTCCGGAGACAGCGCGTATCGACGGCGAGGATGCGCGCAGCCTTGTTCTGCAGGTCGGCATCGAACCGGACGGATGGCGGCTGCTCGGTCTCGCGAGCCTGGCACCGATCCACGCCAACAGTCTGCTGCTCGCGCTGCTGACCGCGCTGGCAGGTCTGTTGATCGCAGGTGCGGGCCTTTACATGCGGCAACGGCGCCAGCTCGCGCGGGCGCGGCTGCATGCCCATGCCGAACTCGAGCGGCGCGTTGTCGAGCGAACCGCCGAGCTGAACAAGCAGGTAGAGGACCGGCGACGCGCCGAGGCGGAACTGCGCCAGGCGCAGGAATCCCTCATCCAGGCCGCCAAACTGGCGGCTCTCGGTCGTATGTCGGCTGCCATCGTCCATGAGGTCAGCCAGCCGCTCGCGGCTATGGAGAACACGCTCGCCTCGACAGGTCTGCTCGCGGCGCGTGGCGATGCTGCGGCGGTAGCCGACAAGGTGCGTTCCGCACGCGATCTCGTGCGGCGCATCCAGCGAACCGTTAAGCTCCTGAAATCTTTCGCACGTAACGAGCCGGTCAGGCTCGAGCCCGTAGATGTCGACAAGGCGATGGCCGTTGCGGTCGATCTGGTCGCGCCGCGCGCGATCGAGCAAGGCGTGACGGTTACGCTACGCCCCCCTTCCGCTTCCCCGATGGTTCTTGCCAATGTAACGCGTCTGGAACAGGTGATCCTCAATCTGGTCATCAACGCATTGGATGCCGTCAAGGGAAGGCCGGACGGAGCGGTCGAATTGTGGAGCGAGCATGATGGACGGCGTGTGCGCCTTTTCGTGCGCGACAACGGAGCCGGCATACCCGAGAGCGTGCGCGATCGCATCGCGGAACCGTTCTTCACCACCAAGCTCACGGGCGAGGGGTTGGGGCTAGGCCTTTCCATCTCGCGCGCGATCCTCGACGAGTTCGGCGGCGGGATGGATTTCGAAACGCGCATGGAAGGCGGCTGCACCTTCCGCATCGATCTGCCGGCAGCCGTAGAGACCCGGCTCCGCGAGGCCGCGGAATGAGCCGGGGCATCGTGCTGCTCGTCGATGACGAGGAGAATGTGCGCGAATCCGCGCGGGAGTGGCTTGCGCTCAGCGGGTTCGACGTTATTGCCGCGCCGGATGCGGAGACCGCCCTGGCGAGCCTTGAACCTATTCGCTGTGACGTGTTGATCACGGACGTTCGCATGCCGGGCATGGGCGGTCTCGCGCTGCTCGCGGAGGCGCGCCGCAGGGATCCGGCTCTGCCCGTCATTCTGCTCACGGGTCATGGTGATGTTCCGCTCGCGGTCGAAGCGATGCGCGGCGGTGCGCACGACTTCCTGGAGAAGCCCTACGATGCGGACCATCTGGTGGCAGTGCTGGACCGTGCGGTTGCGCAGCGCCGGCTGAACGCCGAGGTCGAACGGCTTCGCGACGCGGTTGGCGCTTCCGTGTCCATCGAGACGCGTTTCGTCGGCGATTCTGCTCCGGCTCGCGCATTGCGGGCGCAGGTCGCGCAATTGGCGTCGCTCGACGTCGACGTGCTCGTCCATGGCGAAACGGGCACAGGCAAGGAGGTCGTGGCGCGTGCGTTGCACGATTTCGGCAAGCGGCGCGACGGTCCCTTCGTCGCCCTCAATTGTGCGGCCATTCCCGAAAGCGTCTTCGAAAGCGAGGTGTTCGGCCACGATCGCGGGGCATTCACCGGAGCGGCCCAGAAACGCGTCGGCCGCATCGAGCACGCGGCCGGCGGCACGGTCTTCCTGGATGAGGTCGAGTCGATGCCGCTTGCGCTTCAGGCAAAGCTTTTGCGCGTGATACAGGAGCGCGAGGTCGAGCCTCTCGGCTCGAACCGGCGCGTGCCGGTCGACGTGCGCTTCGTCGCCGCGACCAAGGCGGACCTGCGCGCCGAGAGCGATGCCGGGCAGTTTCGAGCCGACCTCTATTTCCGCCTTGCGACGGTCATCGTCACGATCCCGCCCCTGCGCCAGCGGCGTCAGGACGTGGCATTGCTGTTCCGCCATTTCTGCATCGAAGCTGCGGTCCGTCACGGGGTTGACGCACGCCAGCCCGAAGCGGGTTTGCTTGCCGCGCTGGAAGATGCGGAGTGGCCGGGCAACGTGCGAGAGTTGCGAGCGGCCGCGGAGCGCTTCGCACTCGGCCTGGCCGTGGATACCAGTACACCGGGTGCCGGCGATGAGAAGCAACAGTCACTTGCCGGGCGCGTGGCGGCCTATGAAGCGCGGCTGATTGGGCAGGCACTGGCCGGCACCGGCGGTAACACACAGGAGGCGTGCCGCCTGCTCGACGTGCCATTGCGGACGCTGAACGAAAAGATCCAGCGCCACGGATTGAGGCGGTCGCGCCCCTGAGTTTCTGGCGGAATCTTGCCTTATGCCGTCGCGGCATGGCGGAATCTTGCCGAACGGAACGAGAAGAACACTGCTGCTTCGGCGGATTTCCAAGGGTTTGGCGAAACGCTTGGAAATGGCACGGAGGATGCTAGGCTCCAGCCGGGTGCGCGGCATCTTCGCCGTGTCACGACAGGAAGTCAGGGAGGACTTGCATCATGAAACACGTCACCAGGAATCTGCTTGCCGCCGGCGCTGTCGCCGTGTCGCTGGGCTTCGGCGCGACTGCTGCCAAGGCGCAGGAATTCATCAACGTGCTGACCGGGGGCACCTCGGGCGTTTATTATCCGCTGGGCGTCGCCCTGGCGAAAATCTACAGCGACAACATCGACGGCGTGCAGACACAGGTTCAATCGACAAAGGCGTCGGTCGAGAATCTCAACCTGCTGCAGCAGGGCCGTGGCGAGATCGCGCTGGCACTCGGCGACTCGGTCCAGGACGCATGGGAAGGCAATACCGAAGCGGGCTTCCCCGGCAAGC
>JAEWFU010000445.1 GCA_023388675.1 Pseudomonadota bacterium
TTTCGCTACTATCCCGGCTCGCCCGTACTGACCAAGCAGTTGCTGCGCGGTGCCGACAGACTGACCGCGATCGAACTGCATCCGGAGGATTGCTTCGCGTTGCGGACGCGCTTCGCGGGCGACTGGCAGGTGCGCGTGATCGAACTCGACGGCTGGCTTGCCATGGGCGCGCAGGTGCCGCCAAAGGAAAAGCGCGGGCTCGTCATCGTCGATCCGCCGTTCGAGAAGGAAGGCGAATTCAAGCGGATGGTGGACGGCCTGCAGAAGGCCCACCGCCGATGGCCGGGCGGCACATATGCGCTGTGGTATCCCATCAAAGACCACAATGCGGTAGCCGACATGCGCATTGCGCTGCGGGAAACCGGGATACCGAAGATGCTGGATGTGGTGTTCGAGCTGCGGCAGCCCTCACCGGAACCGCGTTTCGATGGTACGGGGATGATCGTCGTCAACCCTCCCTATGTCCTTGAGGACGAACTGAAGGTGCTGCTGCCCGTGCTGCGCGATGTATTGGCGGAAGACCGTGCGGCTCTGGCGGAAACCGTCTGGCTCACGCCCGCTTGACCAGCGGCAAGGCTTTGACCAGACTGCCGCCGCGCCGGGAATCGCGCGCGTTCAACATGGCCGGAGGCTCCAATGATCCGTTTCGCCAGACTGCTTCTGGCCTCGATGCTCGCTCTGACGGGAACAGTCGTCGTCGCGTCGGCGGCCGACCCGGTTGCCGTGCGCATCGACGAGCCCGGCATCTGCGGCAACGACAAGGTGCTCAGCAGGATCACCCATCGCTTCCGTCATCAGGTGACCAATGTGCCGCGGCTGCCGCAGGTCGACATCGTCGATTTCTACCGGATCAGCGAAACGCGCTACCAGCCGAGCCATGCCGAGCGGCCGATCGACAGGCGTTATTGCCATGCAACCGCAGCACTTTCCGATGGAAACAGCCGCGACGTCTGGTACCTGATCGAGCGTCCGATGGGCTTCGCCGGCATCGGCAGCAACGTCGAGTTCTGCGTGTCGGGTTTCGACCGCTGGAATGTCTATAACGGCCGCTGCCGGGTTCTCCGCCCAGCAAAGTGGTAGTCTTCACCGCCAGGATCGTTCATGCGCCGCTGCTGGCGGCGCTTCTGATCGCAAGCGCCTGCGCGCCTTCGGCATCCCAGCAGCAAGACCTGCCGAAGGGTGACGGCTACGAGTTCTTCGTGCTGTCGCTGTCGTGGTCGCCAAGCTACTGCGCGGCGGAAGGGCCGGACGCCAACCGTCAGCAATGTGCCGCAGGCCGCGACCATACCTTCGTCGTTCATGGCCTGTGGCCGCAGTTCGAAAGCGGATGGCCGGAATTCTGCGACAGCGCCGAGCCGGCTCGGGTTCCCAATGCGGCGGTCCGGCAAATGCTCGACGTGATGCCCTCCGCGGGGCTTATCGGCCATCAATGGCGCAAACACGGGTCCTGCGCCGGCATGAGCCAGGACGATTATTTCTCCGTGGTTCGCGCCGCGCGCGAGCGCATCGAGGTGCCGGCAAGATTCGCCCGCTCTGCCGAGCGCGTGGAACTCGAGCCGGACGACGTCGAGGCGGATTTCATCGCCGCCAATCCCGGATTGCAGGAGGACGGCATCGCGGTGACCTGCGACGGGCGCTTCCTGCGCGAGGTGCGCATCTGCATGACGAAGGATCTGGAATTCCGGTCGTGCGAGGAAGTGAACGCGCGCGGCTGCCGGATGCCTCGCGCCCTGATGCCGGCGCCGGGCGGCTGAGGCTGGATCAACGCTGATACGTTGATGCCCGCCGGCGGAAGCAATAGCGTCTGTGCCGGATGAATCGCTCCCGGAGTTCGCGCATGCCCGTCGTCTTGTACTCACCCGCCTCCCCCTACAGCGCCAAGGTTCGCATGGCGGCCGCATGGTGCGGCATAGAAGTCGATGCCAAGGTGGTCGACACCAATGCCGAGCCGGCGCAACTGATCGACGCCAATCCGCTTGGCAAAATCCCCGTGCTGATCACCGATGACGGCGAGACCGTTTATGACAGCCGTGCCATCACGCAATACCTCAATCGCCTCTCTGCCAATGCGCTGTTCCCGCGCAACGCGCAGAAGCGGCTGGAGGCTGAACGGCTGGAAGCGCTGGCCGACGGCATCTGCGACTGCCTGCTCGCACATGTGTACGAGCGCCGCAGCCGTCCGGAGGACATGGTTCACCAGCCCTGGCTCGACAAACAATGGGCCAAGGCCGAGCGTGGACTTGACGCACTGAACGCGAACCCGCCGAAAATGACGAAGAAGGCGACCGGCGGACAGATCGCGCTGCGGGCGATGCTCGGTTACCTGGCATTACGCTTCGAGGGCAAATGGGAGCGCGGCCGCTCAAAGCTGGCACGCTGGGCCAAACGCTTCGATGAGCGTTTTCCGGAACTCGCAGCGCTGACGCCGCGCTGACAAATACCCAAAAAGAAAGGCCCGGATCGCTCCGGGCCTTCTTTTACTGTCCGTCGTTAAACGATCAGAACTTGATACCAACACCCATCGTGACGCGATGGTTGCTGGAATCGATGTCCGCAGTGCCGACACCCGGGAGCGTGAACTCCTTGGAGCCGTAGTCGGTGTAGCGGTATTCGCCACGCGCAAACACCTGGTCGGTGAGCTTGACATCCGTACCAGCGCCGACCGTGTAGCCGAGCATGGTGTTGGTGTCGGCATTGCCGGTCGCCTCTTCGGTGATGCGAAGACGTTCGGCAGCGAGACCGGCGGTACCGTAGAGCAGGATGTCGTCGGTCACGGCCACACCGGCGCGGCCGCGAATGGAGCCGTCCATGCGCGAACGCGCGGTGAACGTGCCGTCGGAACCGTCGATGTTGCTGTAGTTCACGTCGCCTTCAACACCGTAGACGAACTGGCCGTTCTGCATGTTGAAGCCGCCGAACGCACCGCCGAGCCAGCCATTGGTGTCGATCGAACCGGTGCCGTCGGACACATCGCCCGAGAAGCCGTAACCAGCCTGAACACCGGCATAGGGGCCGGCCCAGGTGCTGACCGGAGCGACGTCGACGATCGGTGCCGGTGCCGGGGGCTCCTGGTACACAACGTCAGCCGCCATTGCCGGAACGGTGAATGCCGCCAGGCCCAGGCCTGCGGCTGCCTTGATGGCAAATCTGGTCTTGGTCTGCATGTTATTCTAACTCCTTTGCCGCAGGAAGCATTACGCGCTTCCCCCTTGGTTTGACGCCCTCGACCGTAACGGGAGGCAAACGGTCGTCGGCGTCCACGGTTCCCTAATTGGTCCCCGAATGCGGCTGAACAACACCTGAAAGTGGGTGTTTCATCGGCGAGAATGAGGCTGAAAATTGACGTTGCGATTTGGCAACACCCCTGTCAGGTGCCCTTTGCACCGCGCCGAGACCCGGCTTGGTCGCAGGCGAAAGCTGGCCTATATCAAGGTTTTCCGGCTTCCCGAATCCCGAGAAGGGGCCGATGGAAGACCGGCCAATCCCTGAGGACGACCGCTTCATGGTAAAGGAAGAGTTGACAATCGCCCTGGTCACCGGCGGCGCGCGGCGCGTCGGCGCAGCGATCGTGCGCGACCTTGCAGCCAATGGCTTTGCCGTGGCGATTCACTGCAACACTTCGCGCGATGAAGCCGATGCCCTGGCAAAGGAAATCGTCTCGGTGGGCGGGCGGGCGCACGTCGTGCAGGCCAATCTGGGCGACATGAACGCGGTAGAGCGAATCGTGCCCGAAACGCAGGGTGCCCTTGGGTCCGTGAAATTGCTGGTCAACAACGCGTCCCTGTTCGACGACGATGCGGCCGACAAATTCGACTGGCAGGTCTGGGACCGGCATTTCGACGTCCACCTCAAGGCGCCCGTGGCGCTGGCGCGGGCGGTGGCGGCGGCACTCCCGCAAGGCGACGAAGGCCTCGTCGTGAACGTCATCGACCAGCGGGTATGGCGACTGACCCCCCGCTTCTTTTCCTATACGTTGTCGAAATCGGCTTTGTGGACAGCCACGCAGACCATGGCACAAGCCTTCGGTCCGCGCCTGCGCGTCAATGCGATCGGGCCAGGCCCGACGCTCAAGAACGACCGGCAGGACACGGACGACTTCCGCAAGCAGACCGACGCTTTGCTGCTCAAGCGAGGACCTGACCTCGCTGAGTTCGGCGCGACGATCCGCTATCTTTGGCAGGCGCGCTCGGTCACCGGACAGATGATCGCACTCGATGGGGGCCAGCATCTCTCCTGGAAGACGCCGGACGTCTACGGAGTGGCCGAATGAAGCCGCCCATTCCCAGCACCGACCCGCACCGGCCGCAAGCCGACGACGATGTTGCAGGCATTCTGCCCGGCGACGAGACCGACGACGATGCCGAGATTGCCGAAACAGCCGAACCGGCAGCCGAAACAACTCTCGACATCGAATGGGGCATGCTGACCGCCGATGCGGCAGAGAGCAAGGCCGGCATCGAGGTCATCCAGGAACTGGTCAAGCGCCTGCCCAATGCGCCCGGCGTCTACCGGATGATGAACATGGCGGGCGACGTGCTCTACGTGGGCAAGGCGCGGAGCCTCAAGAAACGCGTCACCAACTACGCACAGGGGCGCGGCCACACCAACCGTATCGGGCGTATGGTGCGCGAGACGGCGACGATGGAATTTGTCGTCACGCGCACGGAAACCGAAGCGCTGCTGCTGGAAGCGAATCTCATCAAGCGCTTGCGGCCGCGCTTTAATGTCCTGCTGCGCGACGACAAGTCGTTTCCTTACATCCTGATGACCGACCATCCCTCGCCCGGCATCTTCAAGCATCGCGGCGCGCGCTCGCGCAAGGGCGACTATTTCGGCCCGTTCGCATCGGCGGGCGCCGTCGACCGCACCATCAACGCGCTTCAGCGCGCGTTCCTGCTGCGCTCCTGCGCCGACTCGATGTTTGAGAACCGGACGCGACCGTGCCTGCTCTTCCAGATCAAGCGCTGCTCCGCGCCCTGCACCGGCGAGATCGACAGCGAGGGATATGCGGAGCTGGTGCGCGAGGCGAAGGCGTTTCTGACCGGCCGCTCCAGCAAGGTGAAGGCCGAGATTTCCGTGGCCATGCAGGAGGCGTCGGAAGCGCTCGACTTCGAGCGCGCCGCGATCTACCGCGACCGGCTTGCAGCGCTTTCGCACGTGCAGAGCCACCAGGGCATCAACCCGCAATCGGTGGAGGAAGCGGACGTGTTCGCGATCCATCAGGAAGGCGGGCAGAACTGCATCGAGGTGTTCTTCTTCCGCACCGGCCAGAACTGGGGCAACCGCGCCTATTTCCCCAAGGCCGATCCGTCGCTGGAGGCAGGCGAGGTGCTGGGGGCCTTCCTGGCACAATTCTACGACGACAAGCCTTGCCCGCGCACCGTGCTCCTCTCGCACGAGGTTGAGGAGCAGGCCCTGCTTGCCGAGGCGCTGGCGACCCGTGCCGGACACAAGGTCACCGTTTCGGTTCCGCGACGCGGCGAGAAGAAGGACCTGACCGACCACGCATTGCAGAATGCGCGCGAAGCTCTTGGGCGCAGGCTGGCGGAAACGTCGTCGCAGGCGCGGCTGCTGGCGGGCCTTGCCGAGACATTCGGGCTGGAGAAGCCACCGCGCCGCATCGAGGTCTACGACAACTCGCACATCATGGGCACCAACGCGGTCGGCGCCATGATCGTCGCGGGACCGGAAGGCTTCGTGAAGAACCAGTATCGCAAGTTCAACATCCGCTCGACCGAGATCACGCCGGGCGACGATTTCGGCATGATGCGCGAGGTTATGGAGCGGCGCTTCTCGCGCCTGCTGAAGGAACACGGCGCGCAGGACGAGGCCGGTACGGAGACCGAAGCGGACGACGATGTCGCGGCAGACACGCTGCCCGCGTGGCCGGACCTGATCCTGATCGACGGCGGCCAGGGGCAGATGTCCGCGGTGCGCAAAATCCTCGCCGATCTGGGGATCGCCGAGCGCGTGACGGCGATCGGCGTCGCAAAGGGCGTGGACCGCGATGCCGGTCGCGAACGTTTCTTCGTGACGGGCCGCGAGCCCTTCATGCTGCCGGTGCGCGACCCGGTGCTTTATTTCGTCCAGCGCCTGCGCGACGAGGCGCACCGTTTCGCCATCGGCTCGCACCGCGCCCGCCGCAAGAAGGAGATGGTGAGGAACCCGCTCGACGAGATCGCCGGCATCGGCCCCGGGCGCAAGCGCGCGCTGCTTCACCATTTCGGCACCGCCAAGGCCGTCAGCCGCGCCGCCGTGGATGACCTGATGGCGGTCGAGGGCATTTCGGAACGGGTCGCCCGTCAAATATACGGCCATTTTCACGAGAATGGATGATCCAGATGCCGGTTCGGGCCAGATGCCGCAGAGCGCGAGGTTGACCGTCATGGGCACGTACTGATTAGTAGGAGCGACAAACGTTTCGGGAAGCCATGTCCAGACGCGCCTTCAACCTGCCAAACATGCTGACCTACGCACGCATCCTCGCAGTGCCGGTCATCGTCCTCTGCTTCTATCTGGAAGGACGGATACGGCCGACCGACTGGTGGCGCTGGACGGCTTTCTGGATTTTCGTCGCGGCCAGCGTGACCGACTATTTCGACGGCTACATCGCGCGAATCTGGGAGCAGACGTCGAACATCGGCAAAATGCTGGATCCGATCGCAGACAAGCTGCTCGTCTCTGCCGTCTTGCTGCTGCTGGCGTTCGACCGCACCATCGACAAATGGTCGCTGTGGGCGGCAATCATCATCCTGTGCCGCGAAATCCTCGTTTCAGGCTTGCGCGAATATCTGGCGGCGCTCAAGGTCTCTGTCCCCGTCACCCAGCTTGCTAAGTGGAAGACGACCATCCAGCTCGTTGCGATCGGCTTCCTGCTGGCAGGCCCTGCCGGAGACAAAATCCTGCCCTATACGACCGAAATCGGCCTCGCGCTGCTGTGGATTTCGGCGATCGTCACGCTCTACACGGGCTATGAC
>JAEWFU010000449.1 GCA_023388675.1 Pseudomonadota bacterium
GTGTAGGAGAGGTCGATCAGCAGATTGACGAAGACGTAGATCGCGCTCGTCAGCAGGATCATCGCCTGGATGACAGGGTAGTCGCGCGCCAGGATCGCATCCACCGTGAGGCGGCCGATGCCGGGGATGTTGAAGACGCTCTCCGTCACCACCACGCCCGAGATCAGCAGCGCGAAACCGGTTTCGATGATGGTCATGATCGGCACCGCCGCGTTGCGCAGCGCATGGCGGAACAGCACGATGCGCTCCTTGACGCCCTTGGCGCGCGCGGTGCGCACATAGTCCTCGCCCAGCACCTCCAGCATGCTCGCCCGTGTCATCCGCGCGATCAGCGCGACATAGATCGTCGCCAGCGTCAGGCAGGGCAGGATCGCCCGCAGGAAGAATGCGTGAAGATTTTCGCTCGGCGCGCTGTAGCCCTGCACGGGCAGCCAGCGCAGGTCGATCGCGAAGATCTTGATGAAGATGTAGCCGATGACGAAGACGGGAATCGAGAACCCGAGCACGGAAAAGGTCATGACGGCGTAGTCGACCCAGGTCCGGTGGCGCCAGGCGGCGAGCACGCCGAGCGGCACCGCGATCAGCACCGACAGGATGATGGTCAGCGTGCCGATCTGCAGCGTCGGCCAGATGCGTTGCCCGATCAGGCGCGTCACTGGCTGGTTGGAGATGATCGAAGTGCCGAGATCGCCCTGGAAAAGCTGGCCGATCCAGGTGACGAGCTGGACGTGAAGCGGCTCGGAAAGGCCGAGCGACTCCCGGATGCGCTCGAGCTGGGCCGGCGTCGCGGAATCCCCCGCAATGATCGCCGCGGGATCGCCCGGCGTCAGCCGCAGAAGCAGGAAGACGAAGATCGCGACGATTGCCATCACTGGAATGACGGCAAGGATGCGCCGGACGATGTAGCCAAGCATCGGCGAGGTGGCCCCTTCTGGAATCGGAGGAAATGGCGTCCCCCGCCGCGAAGACGGGGGACGAAACTGTCCCTACTCGGTCTTGTCGACCTCCCAGAACACCGGCACCGGGGCGGGGATCATGTTGACGATGTTCGTGCGGCGCGACTGGACCGGAAGATACTGGCCGAGCGGCACGTAATTCACGACATCGATGACGTGCGCCTGGATGCGTTCGGCGATTTCCTTCTGCGCGTCCGCCGTGGTCGCGGCGATGAACTCGGCACGCAGCTCTTCCAGCTCGGGGTCCTCGGGCCAACCGAACCACGCATCGTCGCCGCGCCCGTTGACCATCGGGTTGATCAGCGGCGAGGAAATCTCCGGCACCATCCAGTTGGTGAAGAAGATGTTCCAGCCGCCTTCCGACGGAGCCGCCTGGCTGGCGCGGCGCGTGACCAGCGTCTGCCAGTCCATCGCCTGCATGTCGACGTTGAAGCCGGCTTCGCGCAGCTGCTGCGCGGCCACGACAGGCTGGGCGGTAAGGGTCACCACGTCGGTTGGCTGCATCAGCACGACCGGGGTGCCGTCATAGCCCGCTTCCTCCAGCAATGCCTTGGCGCCGGCCACGTCGCCGGCGCCGGTCAGGCTCTCGGTGCCCGTTTCGGATGCGAGCGGCGTTCCGCATCCGAGGATGGCGCCGCACATCTGGTAGTATTCGGGATTGCCGATCAGCGTGGCCAGCACCGGCTCCTGGCTCATCGCCATCAGGGCCGCCTGCCTGATCTTCACATCGTCGAACGGCGGATGTTTGAAGTTCATGCGGCCCATCGTCTGGTAGCCGAGCGGATCGCGCACCTCGACCACGACGTCCGGACTGGCTTCGAGGATCGGCAGCAGGTCGATCGGCGTCTGTTCCAGATAGTCGATCTCGCCAGATACCAGTGCGTTGATCGCGGTCTGTGCATCGGGCATCGCCACCCATTTCACCGTGTCGACATTGACGACCTTGCCACCGGCCATCCAGTCGACAGGTTCCTCGCGCGGCACGTAGTCCTCGAATTTGGCGTACGTCACCGAGACGCCCGGCTCGAACTCCTCTTCCACGAAGACGAACGGCCCCGAGCCGGTGTAATCGGTGATCGCCTCGTCGGCTGAGGTTTCGGCGACGCGCGCCGGCACGATGAAGGGCGGCACCGCCGACTGCTTGCTGACGATATCGAGGAGCGGGCCGAACGGCGCCGACAGGGTCCAGGTGATGGTCTTATCGTCGGTCGCCTCGAGGCTGGCGGTAATGTCGAAAATGAGCTGGCCGCCGGAATCGCGCTCGCCCCAGCGCTTCAGCGAGGCAACGGCATCGGCCGCCGTCACCGCCTCGCCATCGTGGAACTTGAGGCCGTCTCGCAGCGTGAAGGTATAGGTCAGTCCGTCATCGGAGACGGCGAATTCCGCCATCTGCGGCTGCGGCGCGAAGTTCTTGTCCTGCGCGACCAGCACGTCATAGATCATGTAGCCGTGATTGCGGGTGATGTGCGCCGTTGTGATGATCGGATCGAGCACGCGCAGGCCCGAATGCATCACCGCGGTGATGGTTTCGCCGTCCTGCGCCAGCGCGGCGCCGACAGGTATGATGGCGGTGGACGCAGCCAGCATGGCGGCAGCGGCGATCGAACGGCCCCTGGCCAGAATCGACGTTGAAAATCCGTGAGACATCGGTGTCATCTGTTTCCCTCTTCGTTTGATTTTTTGCCTTTGGTTCAGCCCGGTCTTGTCGCCGGTTCACATAACGGAGCCGCTTCACACCGCGCGGCGAACGGCCTCCTCGCGTTGAAAGGGGCGGCCGCCGGGCGACAGTCGCGTGCCGGGCCGCAGCCGTGTGAACGGCAGGTCGGCCGGATCGAGCGCCATCGGGCCGGGCGCAGTCGCCACAAGGATCGCTTCGGCGATCGGCTCGAAATCGGCGCGGAAATGCACCGAGCTCTTGTTGACCAGGATCGCCTGCTTTTCGGGATCGATGCCGACGAAGCGATACATCTCCCGGTCGGCCAGTTGGGACTTGAAGGTGGAGACAACGATCCTGATCCCACCAATGGACAAGCAGGCGGATGGTCCCAGGTTCATCTGGGCCCCGCCGTAATACGGCCCTGTCGCGACAAACCGGCCGTCCGAAATGCGCTCGACGCGGAACGTGCCCTTCAGCGGCGCGTCGCCGGGGATGTTGGAATGTCCACCCAGTGCGATCGCGATCTCCGCGCCCTCGCCTGCCTCATGGGCGGCCCTCGCCGCTTCGGGGTCGACCATCAGCCCCGTCGCCGCGCGTTCCACACCGGCATCGATCAAGGCACGCAGCATGCCCGTCGTATTGGAATCGCCGCCGGCGCCGGGATTGTCCTGCGTATCGGCGATCACCACCGGCCGGCTCGCGCCAGCGGCGAGGCGCGCGGCCTCGCGCACCGCCTCGGCAGGCGAATAGGCCTTGCCGGCGAACCGCGTCTCGCGGTCGAGAAATGCCTGCTCCAGACGATCGGCCGCGGCATCTGCCTCCTCCTGCGTCTCGGCATAGGCCAGCACGCTCGGCAGGCAATCCTCGAAATCCGCCGCCGGAAAACCGGTGAGGATCGATGCGCTCGAAACCGGTCCGGCCTCTGCGGCCCTGACATCTTCGTAGAGCGAGCCTGCCGGCTCGATCATCGTGCACTGCCAGGGAATGGGGATGAGAAACGGCACCTGCCGGAACGCCTTGGCGAACGGCCTGCCGCGCGCCATCAGCCGATCGAGCTGCGCGGCGGCCCGGTAGCCGGTCTCGGCCATGTCGATATGCGGGTAGGTGCGAAAGGCGACAAGCACGTCGGCGAGATCCACCATTTGCCGGGTGACGTTGCCGTGCAGGTCGAGGCTCGCCGCGATCGGCAGATCGGGGCC
>JAEWFU010000460.1 GCA_023388675.1 Pseudomonadota bacterium
TTCTTTCGCCGTCACACAGGCCAGACACCGGGAATGTTTCGTGAGGTGGAGAGACGGAAGCTCGTGGTCTCCGCCTGATTGCCGGCGACACTGAATGTTGATGAAAATCGCCGACGATGTCGGATGAGGAACCTCCTCTGCGTCCTTTGGTTTCAAGATGCGAAGAGCTGGAGATTTCCGATGAAGCCCGTCATCACAGCATTCGAGCGGTCGCCTGATCGCGGCAAGGGTCTAGCGCGCGACATGCGCGTTCGCTGGGCGCTCGAAGAGGTCGGCCAGCCATATGACGTCCGCCTCGTGTCGTTCGAGGAGATGAAGCAACCCGCGCATCTCGCGCTGCATCCCTTCGGACAGATTCCAACTTATGAGGAAGGCGATCTCGCTTTGTTCGAGTCCGGAGCGATCGTATTCCATATCGCCGAGCACCATGCGGGCCTGCTGCCCCATGACCCCGACGCCCGGGCGCGCGCGGTTACTTGGATGTTTGCCGCACTCAATACGGTGGAGCCGCCGATCTTCGACCGCAGCCTCACCATGATCCTCGAGCGTAACGAGCCCTGGTACGAACAGCGCCTGAACGGCTTGGAAGACGCCATCAGGAAACGACTGAACGGCCTTTCCGCACGCCTTGGCAATGCCGACTGGCTCGACGGTGCTTTCAGCGCCGGCGACCTGCTGATGGTGACGGTGCTGCTCAGGTTGAAGGCATCGTCGGATATGCTGGACGAATATCCGAACCTCGCCGCCTATGCTGCCCGTGGCGAAGCCAGGCCGGCCTACAAGCGCGCTTTTGCCGACCAGCTCGCCGTCTTCACGGCCGCGTCGGCGGGTTGACCTTTCAGCCAGGCCGCCGACGCGACGGATTGCTTTGCTTAGCGCCAGCCGAGGCCCGGCGCGACATGTTTGACGATCGCCTCGATCACATGCGCGTTGTAGTCGACGCCGAGCTGGTTCGGCACGGTCAGGAGCAGCGTGTCGGCCTCGGCGATCGCCTCGTCCTCGCGCAACTGCTCGATCAGCACGTCCGGCTCGGCCGCGTAGGTGCGGCCGAAGACGGCGCGCTTCTCCGGTTCGATATAGCCGAAATGATCGGTGCTCTCGGCGCCTCGGCCGAAATAGGCGCGGTCCATGTCGTTGACGAGCGCGAAGATCGAGCGGCTGACGGAAACGCGCGGCGTGTGCTCGTGCCCTGCCGCCTTCCATGCCTCGCGATAGGCACGGATCTGCTTGGCCTGCTGCACGTGAAGCGGCTCGCCAGTCTCGTCGAACTTGAGCGTCGAGCTTTGCAGGTTCATGCCGAGCTTGGCCGCCCACACCGCCGTGGCGTCAGTCGCCGCGCCCCACCAGATACGGTCGCGCAGCCCTTCCGAGTGCGGCTCGAGCCGCAGCAGGCCGGGCGGGTTCGGGAACATCGGCGACGGGTTGGGCTGGGCGAAACCCTTGCCTTTCAACAGCTCGAAGAACATTTCCGCATTGGCGCGCGCCATGTCCGCGTCGGTCTCGCCCTCGCGCGGCGCGTAGCCGAAATAGCGCCAGCCATCGATCACCTGCTCGGGCGAACCCCGGCTGATGCCGAGTTGAAGCCTGCCGCCGGCAATCAGGTCCGCCGCGCCCGCATCCTCCGCCATGTAGAGCGGGTTCTCGTAGCGCATGTCGATGACGGCGGTGCCGATCTCGATCCGGCTGGTCTTGGCGCCAACGGCGGCCAGCAGCGGAAACGGCGAGCCGAGCTGACGCGCGAAATGGTGCACGCGGAAATAGGCGCCGTCAGCGCCCAGCTCTTCCGCAGCCACCGTGAGGTCGATGGATTGAAGCAGAGCGTCGGACGCACTCCGCGTGCCGGACTGCGGCGACGGCGACCAGTGGCCGAACGAGAGAAAGCCGATGTTTTTCATGGGAGCACCCCGAAAGCTGGGAGGATTGGGTTGCGACACAGGTAAGACCTTTGCGATGACCTCTCAAGGCGCCCGGCAGGACGTGTGATGCACACAATGTCTCCGCGACGGCGACAATCCGCCCCCACCGGACACAAGACATCACCGCGGACGCCAGCCTGTTGTGGGTCCTTCGAGGCTCGTGGAGCCTCGAAGGACGCACAATCGGAAGAACGACGGCCCATGCACCCGCCACGCGCAACAACGAAAAAGGGGCGGTCGCCCGCCCCTTTCCAATCACGATATGCGGTGCCAATTACATCGCGTCGGTGATCTCCGTCGTGTAGGCGCCTTCCGGCTCCTTCTCGATGATCTTCTGGTCGAGCAGCGCCTTGGCGGTGCGCTCATAGGCTTCCGGGATCAGCTTCGCGTCCGGCGTGTCGATCAGCTTGGCGACCTCGCTCATCATCCGCACCTGGTGGTTCTCGTCCTGTCCGCCATTGTCCATGACGATGCCGCCGGCTTCCTCCGGATTGGCGATGGCGTATTCCCAGCCCTTCATCGAGGCCCGCACGAAGCGCACCATCTTGTCCTTGAACGCCTCGTCGGCGAGCTTGTCCTCCATCACGTAGAGGCCGTCCTCGAGCAGGTCGTTGCCCATCTCGGTATAGTTGAAGACGATCAGGTCCTCCGGCTTGTAGCCGGCGTCGATCAACTGCCAGTACTCGTTGTAGGTCATGACCGAGATGCAGTCGGCCTGCTTCTGGATCAGCGGCTGCACGTCGAAGGACTG
>JAEWFU010000528.1 GCA_023388675.1 Pseudomonadota bacterium
CCGCTCCGGCGCGCCGATCGTGATGATGCCGCTCGACGTGACCCACAAGGCGCTGACCACCAAGGTCCGCATCGATCGCTTCCGCGCGATGGGCACCCGGGTGGGCACGGCCACCGCGCAGCTTCTCGACTTCTTCGAGCGTTTCGATGAGGAGAAATACGGCACCGACGGCGGTCCGCTGCACGACCCCTGCGTCATCGCCTGGCTGCTGAAGCCGGAACTCTTCTCCGGCCGGCAATGCAACGTGCAGATCGAAACCGTTTCGGAACTGACGATGGGCGCCACGGTGGTCGACTGGTGGAACATCACCGACGGACCGCGCAACGCGCACGTCATGCGCGACATCGACGCCGAAGGCTTCTTCGCCCTGCTGACGGAACGGCTAGCGCGGCTTTAGCGGGCGCTTTGGTCTCTACCTCTCCACCGTCATCCCGGCCAAGGGAGCGAAGCGACCGCAGAGCCGGGACCCATTGGTCCGAACATCTTGAGGCGCGGCCCGGTTCAAGTGATGGCGCATGTTGGCGCTGCCGAGCGAGCCCGCCACCCGGCCACGCTGCTCAATAGGTCCCGGGTCTGTCCTCGCTACGCTCGGTTGCCCGGGATGACGGCGGTGCCGCGGCCAATTGGCCGATCAACCCTCGCAGCCGCCAGCATGAAGTCGTTGCGGCGATTTACCTCGGCGCGCGTTTGGCGAGGATGCGCTGGAGCGTGCGGCGGTGCATGTTGAGCCGCCGCGCGGTTTCCGAAACGTTGCGATCGCACATCTCGTAGACGCGCTGGATGTGCTCCCAGCGCACCCGGTCGGCCGACATCGGGTTTTCCGGCGGTGCGGCCTTTTCGCCTGCCGTGCGCGTGAGCGCGGCGAAGACGTCGTCCGCGTCGGCTGGCTTGGAGAGGTAGTCGATCGCGCCCAGCTTCACAGCGGTCACGGCGGTCGCGATATTGCCGTAGCCGGTGAGGATGATGGTGCGCGCGTCGTCGCGCTTCTCGCGGATCGCGACGACCACGTCGAGCCCGTTGCCGTCGCCAAGACGCATATCGACCACCGCATAGGCCGGCGCGGACGCCTTGACCTTGCCGACCGCTTCCTCGACGCTTTCGGCCGTATCGACGACGAAGCCGCGCCCTTCCATGGCACGCGCGAGGCGGGTCAGGAACGGCTTGTCGTCCTCGACGATCAGCAGCGAACGGTCCGCACCGAGAATTTCGGCTGCATCGATTGCGGTTTCGTCGTTCATCGGGCGTTTTCCTGCTGTTTCTTTCTCTTAATAGGCAATATCGCCCGGTTTTCAAACTTCCGAAGCGTCAATAAGCGAGTTCCGCCCTGCCTGCCGTCGACAGGAAGGCCTGCCGCGGCCACGAAACGCGCACGATCGCGCCCTTGCCGGGCTGGGCCGCATTGCCGAAAGTGACGGAAGCGCCGGACCGCTCCAGCAGCGTCTTGGCAATGAACAGGCCGAGGCCCAGCCCACGCCCGCCATCGACCGGAGGCCGCTTTGTCATATAGGGCTCTCCGATACGGTCGATGATTTCCGGAGGAAAGCCGGGACCGTCATCGACGAGCGTCAGTTCCACGCGCACCTCGTCCCACTTCCAGCGCAGCACCACGGTTTCACGGGCGAAGTCGACGGCGTTCTCGACCAGGTTGCCGAGGCCGTAGATCACACCGGGATTGCGGCGGCCGACGGGTTCCGGTCCCTGCCGCTCGCCCGGCTCCAGCGTGATGGCGATGCCGAAATCGCGATGCGGGGCGATCACCTCCTCGATCAGCGAGGTGAACGGCAGCCGCGCCATATGCGCTTCGTCCTCGGACGAAAGGCTGGTCAGCCGCTTGAGGATTTCGCGGCAGCGTTCCGACTGGGAGCGCAGCAGCACCACATCTTCCTTGAAGCGCGAATCCGAACCCAGAGCGCGCTCCATCTCCTTGGCAACGAGCGCGATCGTCGCCAGCGGCGTGCCGAGTTCATGCGCGGCCGCGGCCGCCAGTCCGTCGAGGGCGGAAAGGTGCTGCTCGCGTTGCAGGATCAGCTCCGTTGCCGAGAGCGCGTTGGCGAGAAGCCGCGCCTCCTCGGCGACGCGATAGGCATAGATCGCGGTAAACGCGATCGACGACACCACCGCCATCCACATGCCCGCGACATAGATGAAGGGCATCGACAGCGTGGTGCCGGGATACCACGGCAGCGGCAGGTGGAAGAATGCAAGCAGCGTCGCCATCGCCACGACTGCGAGGCCCAGCAGCATTGTCCAGCGCGCCGGCAGCGAGGTCGCCGAGATCACCACCGGCACCGTCATCAGCAGGGAGAACGGGTTGGTGAGTCCGCCGGTCATGTAGAGCAGGCCCGCCAGTTGCAGCGCGTCGAACAGCAGGATGCCGAGCGCAAAGCGGGGCGGCAGGCGGTGCGTTGCCGGATAGCGGAATGCGAGGAACAGATTGAGCCAGGCCGACAGCGCGATCAGCGCGAAGCAGAGACTGACCGGCAGCGGAAACTCCAGCCAGTAGGCGACGATCAACACCGCGGCGCTCTGGCCGATGATCGCCAGCCACCGCAGGCGGATCAGCGTGTTGAGCCGCAGGTGGTGGATTTCGAGCGGGTCGGGTCTGCCCAGTTTCGCAAGCATGGTGGCTCCTTATGCGCTGCCTCGCAGCCCGCGCCAAGCCCTATCTGGCGCGCGGCTTCGCGCGGTTCGTCGCAACCGTCTGCAGCGGATCCTCGGGCCAGACATGCTTCGGATAGCGCCCACGCATGTCGGCGCGCACATCGGCCCACGAGCCGCGCCAGAAGCCCGGCAGGTCGCGGGTGGTCTGGATCGGCCGATGCGCCGGCGAAAGCAGTTCCAACGTCAGCGGAATTCTGCCGCCCGCAATCGACGGATGACGGTCGAGCCCGAACAGTTCCTGCACCCGGATCGCGAGAACCGGCTGGTCCTCCTCGTAGCGGATCGGCACAGAACTGCCGGAGGGTGCCGAGAAATGCGTCGGCGCGAGCTCGTTGATCCTGCGCTGCAATTCATGCGGCACCAGCGACATCAACCCGTTGGAAATCGCCTGCGCGTCGATGCGCGCCAGCGAGGCTTCGCCGGAGAGGAACGGCAAAAGCCAGTCGTCCAGCGCCTCCGTCAGCGCCTCGTCGGACATGTCGGGCCAGGGCTCGCCGAGACCGCTGCGTAGCCACGCCAGGCGACGGCGCAGTATTGCCGGCCCCTTGCCCCAGTCGAGCAAGGCAAGGCCGTGCTCTCGCAGGGCCGCAATCAGCCCGTGATCGGCTTCCGCGCCGGTGGGTGACGGCAACTGCCGTTCGGAGAGCCTGATCGCACCCAGCCGCACCGTCTCACGTGCCCGCAGGGCACGACGCTCGACATCGAAACTCGTTTCGGTGGCGGTTTGCAGCCGTGCCGCCAGATGCTGGCGGATCTCTTCTTCGGTGATCGATGCTGCAGACGCGATCCGGGCATTCTGCGCCCTGCCCTGCAGGTCGGCGACGACAAGAAAACCCTCCCTTGCCAGCGGCTCGGCCAGATCGAGCATCGCCCCCCTGCCGTTGGCGAGTAGGAAACGACCATAGGCGCCCCGCGCCTTCGCAACCCGGTCGGGATAGGCAAGCAGCAGAAGCGCGCCGGTGGAGGAGACATCTGGATTACCCCCACCCCTTACCCCTCCCCCCAAGGGGGAGGGGGTCGTCAGCGTCGAGACCCCATCGACCGGCATTGTATTCGGCGCCTGCGCGTCAGAATCCCCCTCCCCCTTGTGGGGAGGGGTAAGGGGTGGGGGTGACGGCGCGTGCGACGTTGCCTGAGCAGCCGAGCGGCTGAGCCTTTCCGCCATTTTCCTCGCCGCCTGCGCGCGCGGGCCCTTGTCGCGGCGAAAGCCGGCGAGCCGCCGGTCGAGATCGATCGCGGTGCCGCCCAGTCCGCGCTCGGTGAGAAGCACGGCAAGCGCGGCGGCCGTTCCGGCGTCGCCTGCCTCCGCAACCATGTGGGCAAGGCGTACCGGCAGGGCCAGCCGCCGCATGGCTTCGCCCGCATCGGTGAGCCGGCCGTTGCCGTCGAGGGCGCCGAGTTCGGCCAGCAGCGCGCGCGCCTCGGCCAGGGCAGGTGCCGGCGGCTTGTCGAGGAAGGACAGCGTCGTCGGGTCGGTCACGCCGAAGGCGGCGCAGTCGAGGAGCAGGCCGGAGAGGTCCGCTTCGAGGATTTCCGGCGGCGTGAAGGCAGGCAGCGCAGCGGTCTGCTCGGCCCGCCAGAGCCGCAAGGCGACGCCCGGCTGCGTGCGGCCCGCACGGCCGGCCCGCTGGTCTGCCGAGGCGCGGCTGACGCGCACCGTCTCTAGCCGGGTCAGTCCCGTCGCCGGCTCGTATTTCGGCAGGCGCGACAGGCCGGAATCGATGACGACGCGCACCCCGTCGATGGTGATCGAGGTTTCGGCGATCGAGGTCGCGAGCACCAGCTTGCGCCTTCCCTCCCGCGCAGGCCGGATCGCGGCGTCCTGCGCCTTGCCGTCCAGCCCGCCATAGAGCGGCGCGACGTCGACATCGGATGGCAACCGACCCGCGAGGCGCTCCGCGGTGCGCTCGATTTCCCCCTGCCCCGGCAGGAAGGCGAGTACGCTGCCCGTCTCCTCAGCCAGCATGTCGCGACAGGCCAAGAGCATCGCGTCCTCGACCCGCGTGTCGGCCGCTCGGTCGCGGTAGCGTATGTCGACCGGGTAGGACCGTCCTTCGCTGGTCACGACAGGCGCATCGCCGAGAAGAGCACTGACGCGCGCGCCGTCGATGGTGGCGGACATCACCAGCAGGCGCAGATCGGGCCGCAGCGCCGACTGGACGTCCAATGCCAGCGCCAGACCGAAATCGCCGTCCAGGGAACGCTCGTGGAATTCGTCGAAGATGACGGCGGCGATGCCGTCCATTCCGGCATCGTCGAGGATCATCCGAGCCAGCACGCCCTCGGTCACGACAAGGATGCGGGTATGCGCCGACACGCGGCTTTCCATGCGCATGGCATAGCCGACCGTTCCGCCCGGCTCCTCGCCGAGCAGAGCCGCCATACGACGCGCGGCAGCGCGTGCCGCAAGCCGGCGCGGCTCAAGCAGCAGGATGCGTCCGTCACCCCGCCATTTGGCGTCCAGCATGGCCAGCGGCGCGAGCGTGGTCTTGCCCGCGCCCGGCGGCGCGACGAGAACGGCGCTGTTGCCCTTGTCCAGCGCCTCCAGCAGGCGCGGCAGAGCGGCTGTTACGGGAAGATCGGGAAGCTGGCGCGTCATCCCCGCGATATGCACGATCGCGGGCGCGGCGGCCAGCCTTCCGGTCAGGCCATTTCAGGCTTTACCCGATGCGGCAGTGGGTGGTGGGCGGGTCGCAGCGGCGGGCCCACGAAGACCTCCGGGCCAGCCGGAACGGGCTTGCTGCCGCGCACGAGCCCACGATACCACTCGATATAATACGCAAGCGCAAAATGCGCGCCGACGCCTGCGGCCACGATCGCGATATCGGTCGCAACCGACGGCTCGTGCACCAGCCGCCAGGCCTGCGCCACCATCGACAGGATCGTGCCGGTCACGAAGACGGGCAGCGCATGACGCCCCATCACGGCAAGCGGATTGTTGGCCGGCCGGCGCGCAAGACCCGAAATCTGCGGCAGCACCGCGATCAGATAGGCGGCGGCCAGAACGTGCAGCAGGCGCGGCGCCGAAAGGTAGGTCTTGTCGAAGCCGGTGAGCACCGACGGCAGGCCCATCGAGGTGTCGATGCCCCACAGCGGAATCTGCACCCAGGCAAGCGACAGCACGAGATAGGCGGCTGCCGCGCCGATCATCCACGGATGGGCCGGCAGTTTGCCGCCGCGCTTCACATGCATGGTTGCCGCAAGACCGATCACGAACAGGAACTGCCACGACAGCGGGTTGAGGAACCAGACGCCTTCGTTGGGAAAGTTCGGCGGGCCCAGGCGGAACAGCCCCGCGGCGAGCCATAGCGCACCGGAGGCTGCGACCATGTGCAGCAAACCTGCCCGGCTGCCGATCAGGAGAAACGCCGGGAGCAGCAGAAGCACGCCGCCATACATCGACAAGATGTTGTTGTAGCCGAGCTGGTGCCCGAAGGTGACGATACCAACCAGGGCGGCCGCGGTGTCTTCCATGACCGGGCCGATATTGATCTTCTCCAGCAGTTCGGGCGCGCCGTAGTGCAGCGCAAAGAATGAGAATATCGCGAGCGTCGCCATCGTCGTGCCAAGCTGCGCGATATAGAGAACGCCGACGCGCCGCCACATCTTCAGCGTGGTGGCGAGCCGCGCGCCCGGCCGGAACTTCAGCCCGTATGCGAGCCCGGCCGAAACGCCCGAAATCAGCACAAATGCTTCAGCCGCATCGGAAAATCCGAAGTTCTTCGAGGTCAGCGCCTCGAATGGATTGCCCGGCACATGATTGACGAAGATCGTTATCAGGGCGAGCGCCCGGATCACGTCGATCCTGGTGTCCCTGCTGCTGCGTACCTGTGAAAGAGGATTGGTCATACGTCCATGCCGCGAAATGTGATCCGGTCCCCGACCGATCACATGAGCCCTTCAACGAGAGCTGAAAGGCGTACAACCGGGCGAAGCTGTGGCGATAACGGAAAAGACCACCATTGGTGGCATCTTCTTCAATCACTTTCGGTGGCCGAGTGTTACGCGGACACAGCCTGCATCCCGGACCTTACCTTAGAATTCTTCCAACCTATTGATCTATGAGTGTTTTTGTCAGGTTTGAATTGACAAACCGGCCGCCAACGGTGTTTATGAGGGCGTGCCGGAGGCACACCCTTTGATGTCTGGGCCTTGAACCCTTTCGATTGGAGGCAAGGATGATTTCTCTCCCGATACGGCGCGAGGGCGCCGCGAGCCTGCTGGTGCGGGCCCGCAATACCCCGTTCGGCTGGCGCAGCAGCTTTCCCGCGACCGACGCGAAACGGCGGCTTGCATCGATATCGCCATTGTTTGCCACGGCGTTGCTCACGGCTGCGATCTTCCTGCTGCCGCCTGCGGGCGACAGGCGGCAGGCGCAGGCTTCCGTCGGTGACATCAACGCATACGCAACCCATATCCAGTACGATTCAGCCGCGGCGGCACCGACGGCCAGGAAATAGTGCATCTAGCCCGACCGCCCTCGTCGGCGGTCAAGCCATGAGTAGGTAAATGCTGGTCTGCCATTGCAACCTGATTACCCAGAAGGAGATCGAGCAGGTCATCGTCGGTCTTCTCGATAACGACCCCTGGCAGCTCATCGTGCCTGCCAAGGTGTATCATACGCTCAAGAAGCGCGGCCGCTGTTGCGGCTGCTTCCCAAATGTGGTGGAAACGATCATTCGGGTAACCGAAGACTACCATCGCCGCCTCGGCGCCGGTGAAACAGAGATCGTACCATTCCTGGACCGCGTGCGTGGATTGCGCGGCCAGTACGGGAGCAGCAGCCATGAAGGGCGAAAAACGGATCATCGAGCGGCTTAACGAAGCCTTGTTCCTGGAGCTTGGAGCAGTCAACCAGTACTGGTTGCACTACCGTCTTCTCGAGGACTGGGGATACGCAAAGCTCGCCAAGAAGGAGCGTGAAGAATCCATCGAGGAGATGCATCACGCCGACAAGATCATCGAGCGCATCATCTTTCTCGAGGGACATCCGAACCTGCAGAAAGTCGGCGCGCTCAGGATCGGCCAGAACGTCAAGGAAGTGCTGGAAGCCGACCTTGCCGGCGAATACGACGCCCGCACCTCCTATAAGAAATCGCGCGAGATCTGCCAGGAACTCGGCGACTACGTCACCATGAAGCTGTTCGAGGAGCTGCTTCAGGACGAGGAAGGCCATATCGACTTCCTCGAAACCCAGCTCGAACTCTACGAGCAGATCGGCGAACAGAAGTACGGCCAGCTCAACGCGGCCTCCGCAGACGAAGCCGAATAGGGTCTTCGGCAAGGAAAAAGGGCTTCCAGCGGCGATGCCGGAAGCCCTTTTTCATGCGCGATTTTCGGCGTTGCCCCGCAGGCGGGGCGTTCAAGCCGCCTCGGGCGACAGTTCCGGCATGTTCAGCGGCACCGAGCGCAGCCGATCCTTGTCGTCCAGCAAGCCGCTGGCGCGCAGCAGCGATGCGAAGCGGCCGTTGTCGCGCGCGGCAAGCTCGTTGAAGCCGCCCATCTCCACGATCCGCCCGCGATCCATGAAGATCACGAGATCGGCGTCGCA
>JAEWFU010000172.1 GCA_023388675.1 Pseudomonadota bacterium
CCGATGGCGTAAATCCCTTCGCGGAACTCCTTGCCCAGCCCCTCTTCCGCATTCCTGATCGAGGCGATCGCGCCGGCGACGGCGCACGCCATGATGATGTAGATGACGATCGTTCCGATGGCAGCCATGTGTCCCTCCTCCCCCTGCCTGCGACTCTCGCGGGCAGGTGAATGATGCCGCAGCGTCAACCGGATGGGAAGCGGCTTTGAAACGAGGTCGTCAGCGAGGCGTGACGTGACGGCGATGAATGCTCGCCGGTCTGCCGGGCAGCGCCAGCGCCATCTCGTGGCGCGGGCGCTCGGCGACCACCATGCCCTTTGCGATCACGCACAGCCGGTCGGCGCGCAGGCGTATGGCCTCGACCGGGTTGCCCGCGTCAAGCACGACGAGGCTAGCCTTCTTGCCGACCTCGAGACCGTAGCCGTCGAGCCCCATGATCGCGGCACTCTCCGTCGTGACCATGTCGAAGCAACGCCGCATCTCGTCGGGATGCGACATCTGCGCGACGTGCAGCCCCATGAAGGCGACGTCGAGCATGTCGGCGGTGCCGAGCGAGTACCATGGATCGAGAACGCAATCCTGCCCGAAGCCGACGCGGATGCCATGGGCCAGCATTTCCTTGACCCGCGTGAGGCCCCGGCGCTTCGGGAAAGTGTCGTGCCTGCCCTGCAGCATGATGTTGATGAGCGGATTGGGAATGGCGGCGACCTGCGCCTCGGCGATCAGCGGCAGTAGCTTCGAGACGTAGTAATTGTCCATCGAGTGCATCGAGGTCAGGTGCGAGCCTGCCACCCTGCCCTGAAGGCCGAGCCGCTGCGTTTCGTAGGCAAGCTGCTCGATATGCCGCGACAGCGGATCGTCGGTCTCGTCGCAATGCATGTCGACCATCAGCCCGCGCGCGGCCGCGACCTCGCACAGCTCCGTCACCGAGCGCCTGCCGTCATCCATGGTGCGCTCGAAATGCGGGATGCCGCCTACCACATCGACGCCCATGTCGAGCGCGCGGATCGTGTTCTCCCTCGCCGTCGGCGAACGGTAGAGGCCGTCCTGCGGGAAGGCGACGAGTTGAAGGTCGATATAGGGCGCGATTTGCCTTTTCACCTCCAGCAGCGCCTCGACCGCCAGCAGCCGGTCGTCGCAGACATCGACATGGGTGCGGATCGCGAGCAGCCCCATCGAGACGGCCCAGTCGCAATAGGCAAGCGCCCTCTCCTTCACCGCTTCGTGGGTGAGCAGCGGCTTCAGTTCGCCCCAGAGCGCAATGCCTTCGAGCAGCGTGCCGGATGCGTTGATGCGCGGGATGCCGTAGGAGAGCGTCGCGTCCATGTGAAAATGCGGGTCGACGAAGGGCGGCGCGACGAGGCAGCCGGACGCGTCCACCACGCGGCCCGCCTCGGCCTCGATGCGCGGCTCGATCGCCGCGATCCGTTCGCCGGAGATGCCGATATCCACGGTCCGGCCATCGGGCAGCGTGCCGCCCTTCACGATCAGGTCGAAGCTCATCTCTCACCTTTCTGGTAGGGGATCATCAGCGCCTTCGGATAGGCCGCGCGCCGCGACATGACAACCAGCGCGAGGATCGACAGCACGAAGGGCATCATCAGGAAGAGCTGGTAGGGGACCACGCCGCCGGTGAGCTGCTGCAGGCGCACCTGATAGGCGTCGAAGGCGGCGAACAGGATCGCGCCCAGCAGAGCCTTGCCCGGCCGCCACGAGCCGAACACGACGAGCGCGATGCAGATCCAGCCACGTCCGTTGATCATCTCGAAGAAGAAGGAGTTGAATGCCGACATGGTCAGGAACGCGCCGCCGATCGCCATCAGCGCGCTGCCGACCATCACCGCGCCCATGCGCACCGCGTTGACGCTGATGCCCTGCGCCTCGACGGCTGCCGGGTTCTCACCGGCGGCACGCACGGCAAGCCCGAGCGGCGTGCGGTAGAGCACCCAGGCGACCAGCGCGACGGTAACGAAGGCCAGGTAGGTCAGCGGCGTCTGGTTGAAGAGCGCGGGACCGAGCACCGGAATATCGGACAGGAGCGGCAGCGGCACGGGCTGGAACGGCTCGATGCGCGGCGGCGACGTCACCTCCGGCAAGACGATCCGGTAGGTAAAGTAGGTGAGGCTGGTGGCCAGCAGCGTGATGCCGATGCCCACGACATGCTGGGAGAGGCCGAGCGGCACCGTCAGCGTCGCGTGAAGCAGGCCGAAGGCAGCGCCCGCAAGTGCTGCGACCGCAACGCCGAACCACAGATCGCCGCCCAGATAGACGGTGAGCCAGCCCGCAAAGGCGCCGACGACCATGATGCCCTCGATACCGAGGTTGAGCACGCCCGCCCGCTCGCAGATCAGCTCGCCCATGGTGGCGAAGATCAGCGGCGAGGCGATGCGGATCGCGGCGACCCAGAAGGATGCGGTGAAGAGGATTTCGAAGGCTTCGATCACAGGGCGTCTCCGTTGTGGATAGGCCCATACTCCTTCACGCCCCCCTCTGTCCTCCTGAGCTTCTGTCGAAGGGCGGACATCTCCCCCACGAGGGGGGAGATCGGCAGCTTCACGCCCATCGTTCCTTCTGCAATTCCGGCGATTGGCGAAAACCGAACGGCCGGCTGATCTCCCCCCTTGTGGGGGAGATGTCCGGTAGGACAAAGGGGGGCAACGTAGAGCACCGTCTTTCGCCTCATCTCCACCGCACCCGGAACCGCGTCAGCATGATCGCGACGACCATGGTCAGGAGCGCGGTCGCGACCATCACCTCGGCGATGTAGGAAGGAACGCCGGCCGTGCGGCTCATGGCGTCGGCGCCAACGAAGATGCCGG
>JAEWFU010000533.1 GCA_023388675.1 Pseudomonadota bacterium
GCATCGTAGAGCGTCGGGCGGATCAGGTCGTTCATCGCCGCATCGACGATCAGGAAGTTCCTGGCGTCGCCTTCCTTCAGATAGATGACCTTGCTGACGAGGATGCCGGCATTGCCTGTGATCAGCCGGCCGGGCTCGAAGATCACCTGCAGGCCGAGCGGCTTCATGTGGCGGTTGACCACCGCCGCATAGGCGTCGGGCAAAGGCGGCGGCGCGTTGTCGGTGCGGTAGGGAATGCCGAGCCCGCCGCCGACATCGACATGGGCGATGGCGTGGCCTTCGGAGCGCAGCGTTGCCGTCAGCTCGACCAGAAGCGCGATCGCGTCGTCGAAGGGCTGCAGCTCGGTGATCTGGCTGCCGATATGCATGTCGATGCCGGAAACCTTCAGGCCCGGCAGCGAGGCGGCGCGGGCGTAGGCGGCGCGCGCGTCCTTCCAGGCTATACCGAACTTGTTCTCGGCCTTGCCGGTGGAGATCTTCTTGTGCGTCTTCGCATCGACGTCGGGATTGATGCGCAGCGAGATCGGCGCGGTGCGGTTGGCGGCGACCGCGCGGGCGGAAAGCAGCTCCAGTTCCGGCAGCGATTCGACGTTGAAGCAGCGGATGCCCGCCGCAAGCGCAAAGTCCATCTCGTCGGCCGTCTTGCCGACGCCCGAAAACAGGATCTTGTCGGCCGGCACGCCGGCTGCCAGCGCGCGCCGCAGTTCGCCTTCCGAGACGACGTCGGCACCCGCGCCGAGCTTGGCGAGCGTGCGGATCACCGCCTGGTTGGAATTGGCCTTGGTGGCGTAGCAGACCAGCGCGTCGAGTTGATCGAACGCCTTGGCGAAGACGTTGTAGTGCCGCGACAGCGTGGCGGTGGAATAGCAGTAGAACGGCGTGCCGACGACGGAAGCGATCTCCGGCACTGAAACATCCTCGGCGTGCAGAACGCCGTCGCGATACTCGAAATGGTTCACGGATGCGGCTTTCTAGATCAGGCCGTCGAGGAAGAACTTGCGATCCTGCACCGGCGGCTTCGGCTCCGGCGGCAGCGGCTGGTCGTTGCGCCGAGCCTCCTCGCGCGCATCGCGGGCTGCCTCGTAGGGCGTGTCGAGCGTGCCGGGGCGGCGGCCGCAAGCGGTGACGGCAACGCCGACCGCCGCCAGCAGAAGTGTCGTTCTGATAAGGGTTCCGGCGTGCATCCTGCCTGTCCGTGCAAATGAGTGTGCGGTGTTTCTAGCGGAGTTTCGCCGCCGATGCATCCCGTTTCAGCCGCTTGCGCCAGTAGCGCACCTGACGGCGCACCTCCTGCGGGGCGGTGCCGCCGAAGGATGACCGGCTCTTGACGGAGGCGGTAACGGAAAGCACGCCGAACACATCCGCAGTGATGCGGCTGTCGATTTCCTGCAGCTCCTCGAGCGAAAGCTTTTCGAGCGAGACCTTGCGGGCTTCGGCGGCGGCAACGGCCCGGCCGGTGACATGGTGCGCCTCGCGGAAGGGCAGGCCGGCTTCGCGCACCAGCCAGTCGGCAAGGTCCGTCGCGGTCGAATAGCCGGAGCCGGCGGCGCGCTTCATGGAGGCCGCGTTGATCTCCATATCGCCGACCATGCCGGTCATCGCCGCCAGCATCAGGTCCAGCGTCTCGGCGGCGTCGAAGACGGCCTCCTTGTCTTCCTGCATGTCCTTGGAATAGGCGAGCGGAAGGCCTTTCATGACCGTGAGCAGCGCGATCAGGTGGCCGTTTACGCGGCCGGTCTTGGCGCGCACCAGCTCGGCGGCATCCGGGTTCTTCTTCTGCGGCATGATCGAGGAGCCGGTCGAGAACTGGTCGGACAGCCGCACGAAGCCGAATTGCGGCGTCGACCAGATGACGATTTCCTCGGCTAGGCGCGACAAATGGGTGGCGCAGATCGCGGCCAGCGACAGGTATTCGAGCGCGAAATCGCGGTCTGACACGCTGTCGATGGAGTTGCGGGTGGGCTCGCGGAAGCCCAGCGCCCGGGCTGTGCGGTGGCGGTCGATGGCAAAGCCGGTGCCTGCAAGGGCTGCCGCGCCCAGCGGCGACTCGTCCATGCGCTCGACGGCGTCGCGCACGCGCGAAAGGTCGCGCGCGAACATCTCCACATAGGCCATGCAGTGATGCCCGAAGGTGACCGGCTGGGCCGTCTGGAGATGGGTGAAGCCGGGCATGACGGTGGCGGCATGATCCTGCGCGCGGTCGAGGAATGCCTCGATCAGGCCGACCAGCGCCGCATCGGCGCGCTGAAGCTCCTCCTTGACCCACAGGCGGAAATCGAGCGCCACCTGGTCGTTGCGCGAACGTGCCGTATGCAGACGGCCTGCCGAAGGGCCGATCAGGTCGGCCAACCGCGCCTCAACATTCATGTGAATGTCCTCGAGCCTGGCTGAGAACTCGAAGGCGCCCGCCTCGATCTCTGACAGGATCGTGTTCAGCCCGTGAGCGATCTTCTTTTGATCGTCGGCGGAAATTATGCCTGTTTCCGCCAGCATCTCGGAATGGGCGATCGAGCCGCGGATGTCCTGAGCGTAGAGCTTCCTGTCGAAGCCGATCGAGGCGTTGATCGCTTCCATCACCGCTGCGGGACCCGAGGCAAATCGTCCGCCCCACATCTGGTTGCTGGCCTTTTTCTCGCTCATGGTGATAACGGGGCTCCCGAAGGACTGAGTGGACTGACTGATGGCAAACGGCAAATTCCATCTACCGACCGGACGGCTGATCGCGCTCGCAATCGTGGCCGGCATCGCGGCCGGTGCGATCGGCGTATACGTGATGGGCGCACCCTCTGGCAACAATCCGCAGGAGGTTGCCGCGCTCGATGCCGACTCCGCGGCCTGCCAGGCCAAGACCGAAAAGCTCGAAGCGGTGGATGCCGCGGCGCGCGGCGAGGTCGCGGCGATACTGGCCGCCAACCCGCCCCGGTCCGTCAAGGACCTTGCCTTCAACGCGCCGGACGGAAGCCCGATGACGATTGCGAACCTGTCCGGCAAGACGCTGCTGGTCAATCTCTGGGCGACGTGGTGCGCGCCGTGTCGCGAGGAGATGCCCGCGTTGAACCAACTCCAGAAGGAGATGGGAAGCGACGCCTTCGAGGTGGTGGCCGTCAACGTCGACACCGGTGGCGACGAGAAGCCGAAGCGCTTCCTCGAAGAAACGAAGGTCGACGCGCTCGGCTACTACCGGGATTCGACCCTGGGCCTGTTCAACGAACTGAAGCGGCGCGGGCTGGCGCTCGGCCTGCCGGTGACGCTGCTGGTCGACGATGAAGGCTGCATGATCGGCCACATGAACGGCCCGGCCGAATGGGCCAGCGACGATGCCAAGCGCCTCATCGAAGCAGCGATGTAAAAGCGTAGACGTCATCCCGGCCGACCGAGCGTAGCGAGGGAGCGCCGGGACCCATTGGTACGGAAATCGTGGAGCATGGCCCGGTTCAGGATGTGGCGCATGTCATCGCCGCCGCGAGAACCCGCAACCCGGCCGCGCTGCTCAATGGGTCCCCCGGATAGCCTTCGCTATGCTCCGGCTTCTGGGATGACGCAGCGGTGAGGCAACGGCGCTTCCTGGCGGGGTGTTTGTCACCAGATTTATGAGACGTTGAACGGCTGGAGAATGGCCGCCTCTCCGCCGTCATCCCGGCCAAGGGAGCGGAGCGACCGTAGAGCCGGGACCCATTGACGGGAAAATCGTGTGGCACGGTCCGGCTCAGGACGTGGTGGTGTTTGATTGCTGCGAGGAGCGTTTGTCATCGCCGCCGCGAGAACCCGCAACCCGGCCACGCTGCTCAATGGGTCCCGGATAGCCTTCGCTGCGCTCCGGCTTCCGGGATGACGGCTTTCATCGCCCCTACCTCTTTCGGATCGACGGTGCGCTGCGTTCGGGTATCAGGCCACGCGGCGCGAACCGCATCACCACAAGCAGGATAACGCCCATCAGCAGCGGTCGCATGTAGGGTGCGGCGTCGGCCAGGTGCAGGCGGATCGGGTTGGCCGGGGCCATGCCTGCCGTGATCATCGACATCAGCCAGCCGCCTACCGGCTCGGCCTCGACCCAGACGAACCAGATCAGGAAGCCGCCCAGCACCGCCCCCCAATTGTTGCCCGAGCCGCCGACGATCACCATCACCCAGATCAGGAAGGTGAAGCGCAGCGGGTTGTACTGGCCGGGGGTGAACTGGCCGTCGAGCGTGGTGAGCATGGCGCCGGCAATGCCGACGACGGCGGAGCCGAGCACGAAGATCTGCAGGTGCCGCCCTGTCACGTCCTTGCCCATCGCTTCCGCGGCGTCGCGGTTGTCGCGGATGGCGCGCATCATGCGGCCCCAGGGCGAGTTGAGCGCTTTCTCCGCCAGCCACATCAGGATGATGAGCACGATCGCGAACAGAATCGCATAGGACAACCGCACATAGACCGCCGAGAAGAAGACGGGGCTGAGCCCGAGTTTCGCGGAAAGATCGACGAACCACTGCGCCTGCTGAAGCTGCACCTCATAGGCGACGGGGCGAGGCAGGCCGGAGACGTTCTTGACGCCGCGCGTCAGCCATTCCTCGTTGCGCATGAAGGCGATGATGATCTCGGAAATGCCGAGCGTCGCGATCGCGAGGTAGTCGGCGCGCAGGCCGAGCGCAATCTTGCCGACCAGCCAGGCAGCACCCGCCGCAAACACGCCGCCCACCAGCCATGAGACGATGATCGGAAGGCCGAGACCGCCGAGATAGCCGGTGCGTGCGGCATCGAAACCCTCGATGGCGGCTACGGCGGGATCGAAGAAGCGGCGAATGACGAAATAGCCGATCACCGCGATTGCCAGCGTCGCCAGCGTACGCACGCTGCCCGAGGTTCGTCCGCGCACGAAGATGGCGATGCCCACCGTGCCGATCAGGGCCAGCAGCGACAGGCCGATGCCGGCACCGCCGGCCGACCACGCGCCCGGTATCGGCGGCATGGAAACGATGACGGCAGCGAGGCCGCCGAGCGCTGCAAACCCCATGATGCCGACATTGAAGAGACCGGCATAGCCCCACTGCATGTTCACTCCCAGCGACATGATCGCCGAGATCAGGCAGAGGTTCAGGATCGTGAGACTGAGGGTCCAGCTCTGGAAAACGCCCACCGCGATGAGCAGGATCGCCATCGCACCGTAGAGATAGATGATGCGCTCGCGGTTGCTCATAGCACGCGCCCCTTGAAGATGCCGGTCGGCCGTATCAGCAGTACGAGGACGAGGATGACGAATGAGACGGCGAACTTGTATTCGGTCGACAGGAGCTGAACGAGCCCTTCGGGCTGGAAGCCGAGATACTCCAGCACCCGCTTGTAGGCGTAGGTCAGCGTCACTTCGGAGAAGGCGACGACGAAGCCGCCGGCAATCGCACCCAGCGGCTGGCCGATGCCGCCGACGATGGCTGCGGCGAAGATCGGCAGCAGAAGCTGGAAATAAGTGAAGGGGCGGAAGCTCTTGTCGAGGCCGTAGAGCACGCCCGCGATCGTCGCCAGTGCTGCGGCGATGATCCAGGTCACCATCACCACCCTGTCGGGATTGATGCCCGACAGCAGCGCCAGGTCCTCATTGTCCGAATAGGCGCGCATCGCCTTGCCGGTGCGCGAATATTGCAGGAACCAGAACAGCGCGGCCACGACAATGACGGCGACGATCACGGTGATCGCCACCGGCAGGCGGATCGCCAGCCCTTCGGCGAGCCCCGTATATTCGCGGAAGCCGCGCACGGTGACGAGGAAGCGCTCACCGTCGGCGAACCGCTGGTCGTTGGGACCGATGATCAGACGCACGATGCCGTTGAGCACGAACATCACGCCGACCGAGGCCATGACGAAGACGATGCCCGCCGATTTCTGCTTGCGGTAGAAGCGGAAGACGAGGCGGTCGATCAGCAGTGCCATGGCGACGGCGCCGATGATGCCGATGGGCAGCGCCAGAAGTGCGGTCGGCAGCGGCCCGAGGGTCACGCCCATGCCGATCAGCCACCACGTCACCAGAATGGTGATCATGGTGCCGAACGCCATCAGGTCGCCATGGGCGAAATTGGAGAAGCGCAGGATGCCGTAGACGAGGGTCACGCCCAGCGCGCCGAGCGCGAGCTGCGCGCCATAGGCAAGGCCGGGGATGAAGACGAAGTTGGCAAAGACCACGAGAGCGTTGAGGAAACCTTCCATGACCTCAACCTCCCAGGAAGGACTTGCGGACCTCCGGGTTGGCGAGCAACGCCTCCCCGGTGTCGGTGAAACGGTTGCGGCCCTGCACCAGCACGTAGCCGCGGTCGGCGATGGCGAGCGCCTGGCGCGCGTTCTGCTCGACCATCAGGATGGCGATGCCGGTGGCTGCCACTTCCAGAATGCGGTCGAACAGTTCGTCCATGACGATCGGGGAAACGCCGGCGGTGGGCTCGTCGAGCATCAGCACGCTCGGCCGGGTCATCAGCGCGCGGCCGACGGCGACCTGCTGGCGCTGGCCGCCCGACAGCTCGCCCGCCGCCTGGCGACGTTTCTCTTTGAGGATGGGAAACAGGTCGAAGATCTGCGCCATCGTGTCGGAGAAGTCGTCCTGGCGGATATAGGCCCCCATCTCCAGGTTCTCCTGCACGCTCATGGTGACGAAGACGTTGGAGGTCTGCGGCACGAAGCCCATGCCGGCCTTGACCCGGTCCTGAGGGGAAAGCGCGGTGATGTCGGCGTCGCCCAGCATGACGCGGCCCTCGCGCAGGCCGAGCATGCCGAACATCGCCTTCATGGCGGTGGACTTGCCGGCGCCGTTAGGCCCGACGATGACGGCGATCTCGCCCTTCTCCACCGCGATGGTGCAGGCATGCAGGATGTCTGCCCCGCCATAGCCGCCGGTCATCGCCTCGCCGATCAGGAAGCTCATGCGTCGCCTCCCTTGTTCTTCGCCGGGCGGTTCTTGAGGCCGCGGCCCAGATAGGCCTCGATCACATGCTCGTCGGCCTTGACCTCCTCGGCAGTGCCCTGCGCCAGCACCTTGCCTTCCGCCATGACGATGACGGGGTCGCAGAGGCGGCCGATGAAATCCATGTCGTGCTCGATCATGCAGAAAGTGTAGCCGCGCTCCTTGTTGAGGCGGATGATGGCGTCGCCCAGCGTGTTGAGCAGCGTGCGGTTGACGCCAGCACCCACCTCGTCGAGGAAGACGATCTTGGCATCGACCATCATGGTGCGGCCGAGCTCGAGAAGCTTCTTCTGGCCGCCAGAGAGATTGCCCGCCAGCTCGTCGGCGACATGGGATATCTCGAGGAACTCAATGACCTCGTCGGCGCGGGCGCGCACCTCCTCCTCGCGGGCACGCACCTTGCCCGGCCGCAGCCACACGTCGATGAGTTGCTCGCCCGGCTGGCTTTCGGGAACCATCATCAGGTTCTCGCGGACAGTCAGCGTCGAGAATTCGTGCGCGATCTGGAAGGTGCGCAGCAGCCCCTTGTGGAACAGCTCGTGCGGGGTGAGGTCGGTGATGTCCTCGTCGCCAAGCCAGACGGTTCCGGAGGACGGCTTGTAGTGGCCTGCGATGACGTTGAAGAGCGTGGTCTTGCCGGCGCCGTTCGGGCCGATCAGACCGGTGATCGAACCCTTGGCGATCTCGATGCTCGCCCCGTCAACCGCCCTGATGCCTCCGAAATGCATATGCAGATCGTCTACACGGATCATTCGGTTCCCCTGAGCCGTTTGCGGCCCTTGTT
>JAEWFU010000548.1 GCA_023388675.1 Pseudomonadota bacterium
ACCTGGCCGGCACGCACGCGCTTGGCGATACGGTGCTGGCGCGCACCGTCCTTCGTCCAGATGCCCGCGACAAGGCCGAACTCGGTGCCGTTGGCCAGCCGGACCGCCTCTTCCTCGCCCTCGAACGGGAACAGGGTCAGCACCGGCCCAAAGACCTCTTCCTGTGCGACTGCGGCACGCGGATCGACCGCGCCGAACAGCACCGGCGCCTGGTAGTAGCCGCCGGCAGGCGCATCGGGGTGAACCGAACCCTCGGCGAGCACGGATATACCTGCTTCCTTCGCCGCCGCGATCATCGCCGCGACGCGGGTCTGCTGCGGTTTGTTGATAAGAGGTCCGAGGTCGAGGTCAGCGTCATGCGGGCCGGCGACCAGCCCGGAGAAGCGCTCGGCGAGAGCCGCGGCCACTTTCTCGTAGAGCGGCTTCTCGATCAGCACGCGGCTGCCGGCCGAGCAGGTCTGGCCGCCGTTCTGGATGATCGCATTGACCAGCACCGGGAGCGCTGCATCCACATCGGCATCGGCGAAGACAATCTGCGGCGACTTGCCGCCAAGCTCCATGGTCACGCCGCGATTGTTGACGGCGGCGGCCTGCTGGATCGCGGTACCGGTCATCGGCGAGCCTGTGAAGGTGACGTAGTCGACCAGCGGGTGGGAGGAGAGTGCTGCCCCGGCGTCGCGGCCATAGCCGGTGATGACGTTGAAGACACCTTCGGGCACACCAGCTTCCAGCGCGAGCTGGGCGATACGGATCGTGGTCAGGGATGCGTCTTCGGCTGGCTTCACCACCAGCGTATTACCCATGGCAAGTGCTGCGCCGGCCACGCGGGCAAGTATCTGCATCGGGTAGTTCCACGGAATGATGCCGGCGACGACGCCGTGCGGCTCGCGCAGCGTCAGCGCGGTGTATCCGTCGAGGAACGGGATGGTATCGCCGTGGATCTTGTCACCCGCGCCGCCGTAGAACTCGTAGTATCGCATGGTGGCGGTTACATCCGCCCTGCCCTGCCGCACCGGCTTGCCGGTGTCACGCGATTCGAGCGCGGCCAGTTCGTCGCCATTCTTCTCGACGAGCTGGAAAAGCCGCGTCAGGCAGCGCCCGCGCTCGACCGCTGGCATGCGGCTCCACGGCCCTTGGTGGAAAGCCTCGTGAGCCGACCGGACCGCCCGGTCGACGTCGGCTGCATTGGATGCGGGAATGGACGAAAACACCTTGCCGTCGGAAGGCGACGCGACGTCGATCCGTATACCCGAAAGCGAATCGGCCGGCTTGCCGTCGATGAGGTTCATGAAGGCTGCGCCTTCTGCAACGGTGCGGGAAAAGGGGGTGCCCATGGTCGACAGTCTCCAGCGTTCGCGATCGTGCCGGTCCTACCGGCTTGAAAGCGCGGGCGCGATGGACCAGTCTTGCCGCGTGACAAACCCAGCGCGACAAAAGGTGTCAAGGGCTACGCGGCCGAATATCGGCACTGGCCATTTTAAATCGATTAGATTATACGCCCTTTTGCAGATGCGCAGTGCAGGATTCCCGCGACCGACATGACCAGCCAGATCATCCCCGTCGATCCGTTCGACTTCATCATCTTCGGCGGCACCGGCGATCTCGCCGAACGCAAGCTGCTGCCGGCGCTCTACCAGCGCCAGATGGCCGGCCAGTTTTCGGAGCCGACCCGCATCATCGGCGCGTCCCGCTCGGCGCTCTCGGATGACGGGTATCGCGATTTCGCCCGCAAGGCCATCAGCGAGCATGTGAAGGCCGAGGAGATCGTCGAAGGTGAGCTCGACAGCTTCCTGGCGCGGCTTTCCTACGTGCCGGTCGATGCGAAAACGGGCGAAGGCTTCGAGCGACTGAAGGATGTCATCGGCGACAGCACGGCCGTGCGCGCCTTCTATCTGGCTGTAGCGCCCGGCCTGTTCGGCGACATTGCCGGCCATCTCGCCAAACACGGCCTCAACGAAGGCGACCCCCGCATCGTCGTGGAAAAGCCGATCGGCCGGGACCTTGCCTCCGCGCGTGCGCTCAACGACGCCATCGGCTGCGTGTTCAACGAACAGCAGATCTTCCGCATCGACCACTATCTCGGCAAGGAGACGGTGCAGAACCTGATGGCGCTGCGCTTCGCCAACACGCTCTACGAGCCGCTGTGGAACTCGGCGCATATCGACCATGTGCAGATCACCGTTGCAGAAACGGTGGGGCTGGAAGACCGCGTCAGCTATTACGACAAGGCCGGCGCGCTGCGCGATATGGTGCAGAACCACATGCTGCAGCTTCTGTGCCTGATGGCGATGGAGCCGCCCTCCTCCATGGATGCTGACGCGGTGCGCGACGAGAAGCTGAAGATACTGCGCTCGCTGAAGCGGATCAACGGCAACGAGGCGCCGAAGCTGACGGTGCGCGGCCAATACAAGGCCGGCGCATCCGCCGGCGGCGCGGTCAAGGGCTATGCCGAGGAGCTGGGCAACGACAGCGACACGGAGACCTTCGTCGCCATCAAGGCCGAAATCGCCAACTGGCGCTGGGCCGGCGTGCCCTTCTACCTGCGCACGGGCAAGCGTCTCGCCGAGCGAGTCTCGGAGATCTGCATCCAGTTCAAGCCGGTGCCGCATTCGATCTTCGACGAGAACGCGGGCGTGATCACCGCCAATCAGCTCGTGATCCGGCTGCAGCCTGACGAAGGCGTCAAGCAGTGGATCATGATCAAGGATCCGGGTCCCGGCGGCATGCGGCTGCGCCACGTGCCCCTCGACATGAGCTTCGCGGACGCCTTCGAGGTGCGCAACCCGGACGCCTATGAGCGGCTGATCATGGACGTGGTGCGCGGCAACCAGACGCTGTTCATGCGCCGCGACGAGGTCGAGGCAGCCTGGCAATGGATCGACCCGATCCAGGCCTCGTGGGAAGAGAACCGCCACACCGTGCAGGGCTATACCGCCGGCACATGGGGCCCTTCGGCCTCGATCGCGCTGATCGAGCGCGACGGGCGGACCTGGCACGAGAGCATGTGAGGCAATATTGCTATGCGCTTGGATCGCGGCTGTCATGGCTAACCACCCCCACTCCGTCCCTTCGGGCCACCTCTCCCCCTGCCCGGGGGAGAGGAATCCAAGCTGGAGAAGCGCCGACATAGGGGCAGCGCCTTTCCTCTCCCCCGGGCAGGGGGAGAGG
>JAEWFU010000055.1 GCA_023388675.1 Pseudomonadota bacterium
AGATGGAGGCCCGCAGCCTCCCGGAACTGGTGCGCATGGCGCTGGCTGCGGGCTTCGGCCCGGCCTGAGCCGCGACAATTTGACCTTGCGCAAAGCGCTGGCTCCCGGCACGGCCTAATCCAAAGTCCCTCTGGATGGATCAGCCATCCCCGTCGCCGTGGAGAAGGTCGCGTTGCACCCGCAGCATAGAGTGCTTGTCGTTGTCCCCGATCCCGAGCTCCGCCGCTCGGTGGAGTTCGCGCTTGAGGCGGAGGGATTTAGCGTCGATGCGCACGACCTCCTCGCCGCGGCGTTGCACACGGCAAGGGCGGGAAAGCTGGTTTGTACCGTAGTGGATGAGAATGCCGTGGCAGGCCGAAACGACATCGCTGACCGGCTGGAACCGATCCCGAGGCCGGTCGTGCTTCTTGTCGACCGTTTGCGCAACCTGCCGGAGACCACATCGCACGTCGCGATCCTGACCAAGCCGCTGCTCGGTCGAAGGCTTGTCGACACGGTGGTGGCTCTGGTCGGCAACTAGCCACAGACCCGCGCTACGTAGTTTCCCGTAGGGACATAACCGAATTTCGCGGCGGCTCGATCCGCGCGATTTCTGTCTTACCACACAGATGGGGAGACAGTCATGACCATCCACCCGCTGCCCGGCGGCTTCGATACCTTTCCGTTTTTTGTCACCGACGCTTCGGGCAACACGTTGCAGCCCGTGACCTGTTTTTCGCCCGGTTCGGAGATTTACGGGCAGGGCGAGAAGGCCGACTGCCTCTACCAAGTCGAATTCGGCGCAGTGCGGGTCTACCGTTTGCTGGCCGACGGCCGGCGCCAGATCGCCGCATTTCACATGGCAGGCGAAGTGTTCGGCTTCGAGACCGATAGCACCCACCATTTCTTCGCCGAGGCGATCGGTACCACGGGCATCCGCATCCTGCGCCTTGCGGCGGCCGGCGACGTGTCGCGAGCGCTTCTGCCGCTGGCACTGCAAAGCCTCGTCCGGGCGCAGGAGCACCTGCTGGTGCTTGGCCGGCAGCACGCGCCGGAGCGCGTGGCAGCCTTCCTGCTCGACATGGCCGAGCGGCAGGGCGGCGACAACCGGTTCGATCTGCCGATGTCGCGCATGGATATCGCCGACTATCTTGGCCTGACGATTGAGACCGTGTCGCGCGTCTTCACGAAGCTGAAGGAAAAAGGTGTCATCAGGCTGGCAAGCCTGCGTTGTGTCGAGATCGTCAGGTGGCATGCGCTGCGCGAGATGAGCGAATGAAAACAGCACAAAGCCCATGCTGATCCCGATCGTCGCTTTTCGGCCACGGGCGAGGGTGACAGCAGGCTTCCGGCCTCTGATAATGACGGCCGAAGGTTCGAAAGCCCAATCGAGGACGACATGATCAAAGACATTCTGCTGCCGCTGCCCTCCTATCCCAAGACCGCGTCGCCCAACGCGCTGCGACGGGCCGTGGATATGGCCAGGTTGCTGGAGGCGCACCTGACGGGTCTGGTCGTCGAGACCGCGGTGCCGATGCCCGTGGGCTTCCACCCCTTCAGCACCGAGCTCGAAACACAGCTCAAGAACCGGCAGAACGAAGTTCACGCGGTTGCCCAGGCGCAACTCGATGCCTTCGAGGCCGAGGCGAAACGCGCGGGCATCGCCCGCCAGGGCATCATCGTCAAGGTCTCGGACGGGAATACTCATCCCGCGCTGGATTATGCGCGCATGCGCGATCTGACCGTGGTGCCGTTTATCGCAGGCAGTCAGTCCTGCGTCGACCTGGTGCAGGCGCTGGCGTTCGAGTCCGGCCGGCCGGTGCTCGTGATGCCGGAAGGCAAGCAGGATACGTTCAGCCTCGACAGTATCGTGGTGGCGTGGGATGCCAGCCGGGCATCGGTGCGCGCGATCGGCGACGCAATGCCGCTGCTGCGGCGCGCAAAGGATGTCCGCCTCGTGACGGTCAATAAGGACAAGGCCATGCCGGACAATGCGACCGGACCGGAGCTGGCCGCCCATCTGGCACGCAACGACATCTGGGTAACGCTGGAGAATGTCGATCGCGGCAACGATTCGGTCGGCAAGACGCTCGACAAGGTGGCGGCGGATGCCGACCTGCTCGTCATGGGCGCGTTCGGTCATTCGCGCATCCGCGACTTCTTCCTGGGTAGCGCCACTGCTCACGTCCTGAAGAACCCGCTTCGAGCGACTCTGCTGTCGCATTAACGGCGGCAAGCACAGGCAAGAAAGGGCGCCAACAGCGCCCTCAGACTGCTGACAAGCCCCTGGCGTTAGCCAGGGGTTTTTGATTCACTGGGTCGTGTTAAACCAGCAGTCTCCGGACAGCCAATCCTGACGGTCATTCCCCACGAAACTTCAACACCATACACAAAACCCCGCCCAAATCGGACGGGGTTTGTCAGCAGTCTGAGGGCGGGCCGAGGCCGGGCCCGCCGTTTGCTTATGCAGCGGTGAAAACCGCGATCAGGACGCGGCTTCTTCCGAAGCTGCTTCCTCGGCGGGAGCAGCGGCAGCTTCCGCAGCGGCAGCGGCCTCTTCCGCGGCCTTGGCGGCAGTGGCTTCCTCGGCCTGCTTGGCAGCTGCGACGCGTTCCTGCGCCTTCTTGCCGGGCTGGGCCTTGGTCGGGTTGCTGCGTGCGTCGCGCTTGGCGATGCCGGCTTCGTCAAGGAAGCGGGCGACGCGGTCGGTCGGCAGCGCGCCGTTGGCGAGCCAATGCTTGATGCGCTCCTCGTCGAGCTTCACGCGCTCGCCGTCCTTGGGCAGCATCGGGTTCCACGAACCGATCTGTTCGATGAAACGGCCGTCGCGGGGCGAGCGGACGTCGGCAACGACGACGTGGTAGTAGGGGCGCTTCTTGGAGCCCGCGCGGGCAAGACGGATTTTCAGTGCCATTTCTTGTTGTCCTTTCGATAACGGTGTCTGTCAGACCGGCGATCTGTGCCGGAATTGCAAGCGCGGCTCGCCGCGCAATGTAGTCGGCGGAAGGGGAACTGCCTCCAGCCGTGTGGCCACTGCCTGGGAGGGCAGGTTTTCGGGATGCACGAAGCTTGTCAGCGGTGGCAGCCCAAGATCGGTCGCGGCCCAGTCGCGCGCCATGCGCGCGGCTTCCACCGCGTATCCATTACCTTCGAAGCCAGCGTAAAGACCCCACGCCAACTCGGGTTCGTCAAGCAGCGGCGGGTGCCAAAGCCCGGCATATCCAGCCACCTGCATGGACGACTTTTCGACAACGGCGAATATACCGTAGCCATTGAGCAGCCATTCCCCTGCATAGGATGCGAATGCCTGCCAGGCGCGGAAAGCGTCGCGGGCGCCGCCGATATAGCGCATGCGCTCCTCGTCCGCGCAAAACTCTGCATAGGCCGAGAAATCGTCGATCTCCCAACCACGCAGCGCCAGCCGGTCGCTTTCCAGCCGCGGTATCATCCGGCCGCCTCTTCGGTACCCTGGCTCTCGGCAATAGCCTCGTGGTGGCGGATGACCTCGCGGATGACGAAGTTCAGGAACTTCTCCGCGAAATCGGGGTCGAGGTTTGCATCATGGGCAAGCTGGCGCAGGCGCGCGATCTGCTGGCTCTCGCGCGCCGGGTCGGCCGGCGGCAGATCGTGCTTCGCCTTGAGAACGCCCACCGCCCTGGTGCAGCGGAAGCGCTCGGCGAGCATGTGGATCAGCGCTGCGTCGATGTTGTCGATCGAGGCGCGGTATTCGGCAAGCTGTGCGCGGGCGGCGTCCATGGGTGTCGCTTCGTTCATGTCCGCCTCACTTCTTCTTGCCGCCGGGCAGCCCCGGTAGCTTCATGCCGCCCGGAAGTCCCGGCAGCCCGGCACCCGGCAGGCCGGACAGACCGCCAGGCAGACCTTTCGGCATGCCGCCGCCAAGGCCGGCGGCTTCCGCCTGCTTCTGCAGCGCCTCAAGCTGCTTGGGGTCCATCTTCGAAAGGTCGGGCATGCCGCCGCCCGGCATCATGCCGCCGAGGCCCATCTTGTTGGCCATGCCGCCCATCAGGCCGCGCATCATGCCGCCGCCTTTGCCCTTGCCGCCCATGGCCTTCATCATGTCGGCCATCTGGCGATGCATCTTCAGAAGCTTGTTGATCTGCGCCGCGTCGGTGCCCGAACCGGCGGCAATGCGCTTCTTGCGCGAATGCTTGAGCAGGTCGGGATTGGCGCGCTCGGCCTTCGTCATCGACTGGATGATGGCGATCTGGCGGCCGAACATCTTGTCGTCGAGGCCGGCTGCGGCCATCTGGTCTTTCATTTTGCCCATGCCGGGCATCATGCCCATGATGCCGCCCATACCGCCCATCTTCTGCATCTGGCGAAGCTGATCGGCGAGATCGTTCAGGTCGAACTTGCCCGACTGCATCTTCTTCGCCATCGCCGCGGCCTTTTCCGCGTCGATGGTTTCGGCTGCCCTCTCGACGAGCGAGACGATGTCGCCCATGCCGAGGATGCGGTCGGCGATGCGCTTGGGATGGAACTCCTCCAGCGCGTCCATCTTCTCGCCGGTGCCGATGAGCTTGACCGGCTTGCCGGTGACCGCGCGCATCGACAGCGCCGCGCCGCCGCGACCGTCGCCGTCCATGCGGGTCAGAACGAGGCCGGTGACGCCGACGCGCTCGTCGAAATTGCGGGCGAGGTTGACGGCGTCCTGACCGGTGAGCGAGTCGGCCACCAGCAGAATCTCGTGCGGGTTCGAGACCTTGCGGATGTCCGCCATCTCGACCATCAGCGGCTCGTCGATATGCGTGCGGCCGGCAGTATCCAGAATGACCACGTCGTGGCCGCCGAGCTTGCCCGCCTGCACGGCGCGGCGCGCGACGTCGACCGGCGACTGGCCGGCGATGATCGGCAGCGTCGCGACGCCGGTCTGCTCGCCGATCTGGCGAAGCTGTTCCTGTGCGGCGGGACGGCGCGTGTCGAGCGACGCCATCAGGACCTTCTTGCCCTGGCGCTCCGTCAGCCGCTTGGCGATCTTGCCGGTGGTGGTGGTCTTGCCGGAGCCCTGCAGGCCGACCATCATGATGACGACGGGGGCCGGCGCGTTGAGGTCGATGGTCTGGCCTTCGGAGCCCAGCATCTCGACAAGTTCGTCATGGACGATCTTGACGACCATCTGGCCGGGCTTGATCGACTTCAGAACCTCGGCGCCGACCGCTTTCTCACGCACCTTGTCGACGAAGGAGCGGACGACCTCAAGCGCGACGTCGGCCTCGATCAACGCACGACGCACCTCGCGCAGCGCTGCCGAGACATCGGCTTCCGACAGCGCGCCGCGGCCCGTCAGGCCGTTCAATATCGAACCGAGTCTTTCCTGTAGGCTCTCAAACATCCGCTTTTCCCGTTCCCTGACGTTTTCGTTCGCCAGAGAGGTAATGCCTGCGCTTCGCCATGCCAAACCCCAAAACCGAAAAGCACCCGGGGGCGCATCGCGCTGCCGGGTGTTGACCTCCGGGATCGGCCTGCATCGTGCAGGTTTCGCCCCGGTCGGCGGCTCGGAGTTGTCACTCGTCGCTGATTTCAGCGCGCTCTAGACAGGAAAAGCGCGGCAGAGTCAAGGAAAATGCCTTGAAATGCGACGGGCCGCCTGCCTCGTTAGGCTGGCGGCCCGACATTGCATCCGCGGCTCGCGCGATTATCGCACGATGTAGACGACGCGGTTCGTACCCGGCTCGACGAGAACCGGCTGTCCGTTCACATAAACGTAGCGATACTCGTAGTCAGGGATTTCGCGTACCACTACGGTTTCGGGAAGTGTGGCGCCTACTACGACCTCGCCTTCGAGATAAACCGGTTCGATCGGGTTTTCCTCGACATAGGTGCGGACCTCGGGGTTGGGATCGATGATGTTGCCCGTCACTCCGCCACCGGCTGCGCCGGCCACGCCACCAACCGCAGCGCCAACCGGGCCGCCGATGATCGCACCTGCAATCGCACCGGTGACGCCACCGGCCACGCCGCCAACGGTGCCGCCTTCGACAGGTGCAGGTTCAGCAGGGCCTTCGTAGACCGCTACCGGCACTTCCATTTCGACCGGGCGCTCGGTCACGATGACCTCGACGCCGGAATTGTCGGCGATCAGGTAGTCGGAATAAGCCCAACCGGATAGGTCGCCATAGCTCACTTCGCACCATTTGCTGCCTTCGATGCACCCATTGAGCATGGCCTGATCATCGACCGCGATCGCGCCGATCACGGGATATTCCGGGCCGGGACCGGCACGGAGGTTGAGATCGGTGGTGGCAACGACGGATGTCTGCGCCATGGCCAGAGTGGAGGAGGCCAGCAACGCGCCGGCCGCAGCCGACAGGAGAAGACGTGTTCTCATAGCGATGTTCCTTTCGACGTTGTTCCCCTTCGGCCGCAACAACGGGGTTGGAGCAACGACGTTCCGAAATTGTGATCGGGTAGAGATCACGATTTCCTACGGCGCTTAGCCGGATATGAAGTCAGGAAAGGTGGTCGATGACCTTGCCTGCCACATCTTCGCCTGAAAGACGGGCGCCACCGCATGTCTGGATCAGCGGACCGGCAAGATGCTCGCCGGCGAACCAGATGCGCTCGCCGACGGGAGTGGAAAGTGTCGCCCGCGCGGCGGATTTACCGGGCCGGGCGGCTGCATATGCGCCGCGCACGTAGCGTTCGCCGCTCCAGCGCGTCATCGTCGCGCGGCCGACATATTTGCGCGCATCGTTGCCGAAGATCGCGCAGAGGCGGTGCACGACATAGTCGACACCGGCTTCTTCGCCTGCTGCTTCCATTTCCCAGGCGAAGTCGCCGCCGACGAAACCGACCATGAGATCTATGTCGAAGGGAAAGCAGAGGAAGAAGAGGTCGTGGCGGGCATGGCCTTCGATCAGCAGGTCGTCGAAAGGCTTCAATCCGAACCTGCCGCCGCTGATCTCGACCGGAATCTTGGTCAGCATGCCCATCGGGAGGTCGAAGATCGCTTCACGGTGGCCAAGCGGCAGACCCGGCAGGAATTCTATCTCCTCGAAAGCCAGCACTGCGGGCGATGCGGTTACGATCACGGCGCGGGCACGTATGGTGCCGCGGTCGGTGCCGACGGCAACGCCGGGGCCGCCCCAGCGGATGTTTCGCACCGGCGTCGACAGTTCGATAGGTATGTCCGAGCCAAAGCGGGCGACGAGCGCGCCGAAGCCCTCGCGGGTGAAATAGTTGGGATCGAGGCAGGCGGCGGCCTTGAAGTCCGCGATGGAAATCTCGTCGTCGTCCTTGCCGAAGTCCATCGGCCCGCAGAATGTGGTCGCGGCACGCAGCGCGTGGCCTTGCCGCAACAGCGACGACAGCCGATCCTCAGGCGCCGTGTGAGCCTCGATGAGCGCCTGCATCTCCAGGTCGGCCGCCTTGACGGCCTCGATTTCGGCGGCACTGGCCGCCCGATCATCGAAATAAAGCCGATCCAGCGCCATGTCGTGATGGAATAGCGTCCATCCGGCGTCCTGCGCTTCCTGGAAATAGGGATTGCGATCGGCCGCGTGAAGCCAGGCGCAGCCAATGTCGAAGGGAATGCCGAAGTGCTCGCTCGACGTGAAGGCGCGTCCGCCGATGCGATCCATGGCCTCCAGCACGGTAACGGTCATGCCGGCCGCTCGCAGCCGTCTGGCAGCGGCCAGTCCGGCGGAGCCAGCGCCGACGATCACCACATCGACATCGCCCACAGCCCCCTCCATGTAAGGCTCCGGTAACAATGGCAGGTTATTGGAGTTCAGCGCCGCGCGCCAGCGTTTTGCATTTTGCGAGACCTTGGCTGCGCAGGTGACAAGGCGGCGTGGTGCTGGCAAAATCACCGGCAACGTAGAATCGTTCTATCAAGGAGAAACGAATGGCGGCCAAGGCGATGAGCAAGGTGCTGGCTGTGGCGATGCTGGCGCTCGGGCTGTCAGGCGGCGCGGCGTATGCGCAGCAATGCGGCAACAACGCGAACGGCTTCAATGCATGGAAAGCGGAGTTCCGACAGCAGGCGGCAGCCCGCGGTGCGGGGCAGCGCGGGCTCGCGGCGCTTGAAGGCACCCGCTACAACAACGCCACGATCAAGGCCGACCGGGGCCAGAGAAGCTTCAAGCTCTCGCTCGACCAGTTCATGCAGCGCCGCGGCGCTCCGGCGATCGTGCGCAAGGGACGCCAGCTCAAGCAGCAGAACGCGCAGCTCTTCGCCAGCATCGAAAGCCGCTACGGCGTGCCGCCCGGCGTGCTGCTCGCCATCTGGGGCATGGAGACGAATTTCGGCGGCTTCATGGGGAACCAGAACATCGTCTCGGCGGTCGCGACGCTCGCATACGACTGCCGGCGCACGGAGTTCTTCACCAGGCAGCTTCATGCCGCGCTGCAACTGGTCGACCGCGGCTCGCTGCGGGCCGATTCCATCGGTGCAGCACATGGTGAAGTCGGCCAGACGCAGTTCCTGCCGGAAAACGTCGTCAAGTTCGGCGTCGACGGTGATGGAGACGGGCGGGTCGACCTGATCCGCAGCAAGGCCGACGCGCTGCACTCCACCGCCAACTTCCTGCGCGGGCATGGATGGCGGCCGGGTGGCGGCTACCAGCCCGGTCAGGCGAACTATCGCGCGATCCAGGGCTGGAACGCAGCCAGCGTCTACCAGCAGGCAATCGCCATCATGGGCGCCGAAATCGACGGTTAGTCAGGCTGCCTTCCTCTCCCTGCTTGTTGGGGAGAGGATGGCGGCAGGCAGGTTGGGCGCTGTTGTGCCGGCCTCTTAATCCGCTAGCAGCAGTGCTGCCCCTCATCCGGCCCTTCGGGCCACCTTCTCCCCGTGAACGGGGAGAAGAGGCAAAGCAGATCAGCTCTTGCGCTTCCTCGCCGCCAGCGTGCGCAGCCGAAGCGCGTTGAGACGGATGAAGCCCTCGGCGTCCTTCTGGTCGTAGGCGCCGCGGTCGTCCTCGAAGGTGACCAGCGCGTCGGAATAGAGCGACCTCGGCGAGCGGCGGCCGGTGACGATGACGTTGCCCTTATAGAGCTTGAGGCGCACCTCTCCCTCGACATCTTCCTGGCTCTTGTCGATCAACGCCTGCAGCATCTCGCGCTCGGGCGAGAACCAGAAGCCGTTATAGATCAGCTCCGCATAGCGCGGCATCAGCTCGTCCTTGAGGTGCGCGGCACCGCGGTCGAGCGTGATCGACTCGATGGCGCGGTGCGCCTGCAGCAGGATCGTGCCGCCCGGCGTCTCGTAGACGCCACGCGACTTCATGCCGACGAAGCGGTTCTCGACGAGATCGAGGCGGCCGATGCCGTTGTCCCGGCCGAGATCGTTGAGCTTCGCAAGCAGGGTCGCCGGCGACAGTTCCTTGCCGTCGATCGCGACAGCATCACCCTTTTTGAAGGTGATGGTGATGTCGGTGGCGACATCGGGCGCATCCATCGGCGAGACGGTGCGCTGGTGGACATATTCCGGCGGCTCGCTCCAGGGGTCTTCGAGCACCTTTCCTTCCGAGGAGGAGTGCAGCAGGTTGGCGTCGACCGAGAACGGCGCCTCGCCCTTCTTGTCCTTGGCGACGGGGATCTGGTGCTGCTCGGCGAAGTTGATCAGGTCGGTGCGCGACTTGAAGGTCCAGTCGCGCCAGGGCGCGATCACCTTGATGTCGGGGTTGAGCGCGTAGGCCGACAGCTCGAAACGGACCTGGTCGTTGCCCTTGCCGGTCGCGCCGTGTGCGATGGCGTCCGCGCCGGTCTCGGCGGCGATCTCGACAAGGCGCTTGGAGATCAGCGGCCGCGCGATGGAGGTGCCGAGCAGATAGAGCCCCTCATACTGAGCGTTGGCGCGGAACATCGGAAAGACGAAGTCGGAGACGAACTCCTCGCGCACGTCCTCGATATAGATCTCCTTGATGCCGAGCATCTCGGCCTTCTTGCGCGCCGGCTCCAGCTCCTCGCCCTGGCCGAGGTCGGCGGTGAACGTCACCACTTCCGCGCCGAGCTCGGTCTGCAGCCACTTCAGGATAATCGAGGTGTCGAGGCCGCCCGAATAGGCCAGCACCACCTTCTTGACGTCTTGCAGTTTGGACATATCGCCCCCGGTTCGTTTCATGCGCGGCGGCAAGCTGCCGCGCGAGGATCGGCGGCACTTTTATCAGGAATGCCGGGCCGGGCAAGCGCGCTTGCACAATCGGCGCCAAGCGGTTCATCCGATTGTGAGACGGCGATGTCTTGTCGCCCGTTTTGCCATCGATAGACTCACGGTCACTGATTCTATGCCTTGAGGAAGGGAACGAAGTCTTGTCGCATCAAGCAGGCTATGTTGCGCGCGTGCGAAAGCTAGCTGGCGATATGCCACTCCCGTGGCTGGCGTTGTCCTGCGCGGCCCTGGCCGCTGTGATTGCCTCGCACCCTGCCATGGCTCAGCAGCCGGACCGCTGGGTGGCGGACGAGGCGCTGGCGACCGCCACGCTGCCCCACCCGAGCGCCGGCGAGATGGCGTCGGCGACGCTTTCCTGTGATGCGCAGCGCTGGTCGCTGGTGCTCGATACAGGCGATGTCGCAACGCCCCAAGCCGGATCGGCAACGATGACGGTCGGCAGCCGTGCTTTCGACCTCGACACGCGGCTGGCCGGCAAGCTCCTGACGGCAAGGCTGCCGAAGGAGGCGCTCGAGCCGCTCAAGAACGGTTCAAGATTGGAACTGGCCCTGTCCGCAGCACAGGACGAGCCGGCTGCCCCGCTGGTTTTTTCGCTGCGCGGATCGAAGCTGGCGATCTCTTCGGCGCAGGAGCGGTGCAGCCTGCGCGACATGTCGGCATACCAGCCGGTGACCTTCACGCCCTATTCTTCCTACCTCAACGAGGCGAAGGCGCTGCGTGCCGCGGATATCGAGGCTTTCGTGCAGGCCACGGCATCGCAGCCGAAACTGGACGTGGCGATGGCGGAGCTGGACGAAGGCAGGCGCGTGTTGTTCACGCGGCTTTGCGGGTCGTCATGGTATTACGGGCTTTCCGGCTGCAACATCACCGGTTTCGCGCCCGCGCCGGCCGATCAAGCCGAGGGGGACGAAGGTGGCGGCACGTCGGAACCCGCGTGGCGCCCTGTCTACGACACGGAGAATGTGCTCCTGTATCTCGACCAAAGATCCCGCTCGCATGGCTGGTCGGATGTCGTCACCCTGCCGGTGGGCGCATCCGGAACCGGGCTGGTCTGGCGTTGGGACGGTCGATCCTATGCGCTGAAGGGCGAACTTCCGGAGGAAGCGGACGATTTCGACCCGCAGGCGCTGCGCCAAGGCCGCGATTGACGGTTTACCGACGCGATGGACGTCTCCTGAAGAGCTGCGTGCCGAAATCGTAGGCCGCAAGCGCGACGCCGGTCAACGCGACGACGATCAGCATGGGGTGTGCGACCGACACCACGATCACGCCCAGGAAGCCCGTGAAGAACAGGAAGGCAATCGCCGCCATGATGCGGTCCGCTGTCATTGTCTTCTCCTCGCCGTCGTCATTGTCGACCCGCGCCTCCTATCGACCATACATAAGCTGAGGCAGCCAGTAGATGATTGCCGGTACGTTGTAGACGACGATCATCGCCAGAAACACCATGGCGACATAGGGCAAGGAGCCTGCGAAAATCTCCGTGAGCTTCACATGCGGCGGCGCGATGCCCTTGAGGTAATAGGCCGACATCGCCATCGGCGGTGTCAGAAACGAGGTTTGCAGGTTCAGCGCGATGAGGATGCCGAAGAACAGCGGATCGATGTCGAACAGCGGCAGCAATGGCAGGAATATCGGCACGAAGATGATGATGATCTCGGACCATTCGAGCGGCCAGCCGAGCAGGAAGATGAGGAGTTGGGCAAGCAGCAGGAATTGCAGCGGGGTGAGCGACAGGCCTTCGACGAATTCGCGCACAACGTGCTCGCCACCGAGATAGGAAAAAACCGAGGCGAATACCCAGGACCCCACGAACAGCCAGCATACCATCGCTGTCGTGCGCACGGTAAGGTAGACGGATTCCTGCAAACGCGCCCAGGTAAGCGCCCGGTAGGCCGCAGCAAGCAGCAATCCGCCCAGCGCGCCGATGGCGGCGGCTTCCGACGGTGTCGCCAGCCCGAAAAGGATGGCGCCCAGCACCGAAAGGATCAGGATCGCCAGCGGGAAGAACGACGTCAGCATCATCCACAGGATGCGGGCGATCGGGACCTTTTCGTCGCTTTGAGGAGGGCGTGGCGCCAGATTCGGCTGCAGCATCGCGCGAATGACAATGTAGACGAGATAGAAGCCCGCGAGGAGGAAACCGGGCAGGAGCGCACCGGCATAGAGCCGCACGATCGACACGCCAGACGAAGCTGCGTAGACGATCAGCATGATCGAGGGCGGAATAAGGATGCCGAGCGTACCGCCGGCGCAGATCACGCCGGATGCGAACCGGGAATCGTAACGCGCCTTCAGCATTGCCGGGAAGGCGAGCAGGCCCATCAAAGTAACGACCGCGCCCACGATGCCGGTTGCTGTGGCAAACAGGGCGCAGGTGATCAATGCGGCCACGGCCATCGAGCCCGGCAATCGTCGGGTCGCGACGCTCAGCGTCTCGAACAGCCGGTCGACGATATTGGCGCGTTCGACGATGTAACCCATGAACAGGAATAGCGGGATCGCCGTCAGCACGTCGTTCGCCATGACCGAATAGGTCTGGTTGACGAAGAGGTCGAACACGCGATTGTCGAAGATATGCCGCATGCGGTCGGCGTCGTAATAGGCGTAGTAGCCGAAGCCGATGCCCATCGCCATCAGCGTGAACGCGATGGGGAAGCCGAGCATGATGATAAAGATGAACAATCCCAGCATCAGGATCGCGATTTGCGGATCGGTCATCGGCGTGGCTCCCCCGGCTTGACCACGTCGATTGCCTCGCTGCCATGCGCGATGGCCGAAAGTCCTTCCTTCTGCAGCACGGCTTCCAGTTCCTCCACGTCGTCATCGGGCTTCAGCCATTCGCCGGTGCGGATCGCCAGGATGCAGCGGAACACCTGGGCAATGCCCTGGATGACCAGCAGCACGCCGGCGGCGACGATGACGCTCTTGAATTGGTAGATCGGAATGTTTGCCGGGCTCATCACGCTGACCTCGAGGTATCGCCATGAGCGGCCGGCGTAGCGCCAGCCGGCGAAGACCAGCGCCAGAACCCCGGGAAAGAAGAAGATGAAATAAAGCACCAGCTCGACGGTCGCCTGCGTCCGGATCGACCAGAGGCGGTAGACGAAGTCGCCGCGAACATGGGCGTCACGTGACAAGGCGTAGGCACCCGCCATCATGAACATGGTGCCGTACATCATGTAGGTGAGATCGAATGCCCAGGCCGTCGGCCTGTTGAAGAGGTAGCGCGCGAAGACCTCGTAACCGACGCCGATGGTCATCACCATCACGCACCAGGCGAAAGCCTTGCCGAACCATGCAGAAAGCTTGTCCGCCAGTCGAATATAGCGTTCCATATTGTCCTTCACCGCACTTCGGACGCTGCGAACGGGGCAGAAAAACCGCCCCGTTCATTCATGCGTGACGCTTCCCGGCGATCAAATCTTTCCGGGGAAGTAGTGCTGGTAGGCGAGCTTGTAGTCCGGCGCGTTCTGCAAGGTGTAGAACACCACCCGCTCGCACCAGGCCTTCTGGCTCTCGACCACCTTGGCGAAGAACTCGTCTTCCATCAGCGGTGGCAGGATCTTATCCCACGCATCGAGCTGGGCCTTGAGAACGTCGTCGGGCGTGCGCACGACATTCACCCCGGATTCGCTCTGCAGCTTGGCAAGGTCGCTGGAATACTGGTCCATCGCCAGCGCCGTGTTCGACAAATGCACCGATTCAACGGCGTATTTGAGAATGGCCTGCAGGTCGTCGTCGAGACTCTCGAACTTGTCCTTGTTGAAGATGAACTCGAAGGATTCCGATGCCTGGTGGTAGGAGGCGAGCATGAAGTTCTTGGCCACGTCCTGGGCACCGAAGCGCATATCGGACGTAGGGTTGTTGAACTCGAACGCGTCGATCACGCCGCGCTCCATCGCCGGCACAATTTCGCCGCCCGGCAACTGCGCCACCGAGCAGCCCATCGCCTGGAAAAGGTCGGCCGCAAGGCCCACCGTGCGGTATTTGAGGCCGCTGAGCTGCCCGGCGTTTTCGATGGGATTCTTGAACCAGCCAAGCGGCTGCGCTGGCATTCCGAAGGCAAAGAAACCGACGACGTTCAGTCCGAGAATGTCCTGCGTCAGCTCGCGATAGAACTCGTTGCCGCCGCCGTGATACATCCATGCAATCATCTGCGTGGCGTCGGCGCCGAAGACCGGGCCGGTCCCGAACAGTGATGCGGCCTTGTTCTTGCCATACCAATAGACCGGCACGTTGTGCGCCGCGTCAAGGATGCCGTCATGGCAGGCGTCCTGTACCTGGAACGCGCCGACGATCGCCCCTGCAGGCAGCAGGTCGATCTTCAGCCGGCCACCTGACATCAACTCGACGCGCTCGACATATTGTTGCGCCATCTCCTGGAAAACGTCGGACGTCGGCCAGGACGATTGCATGCGCAGCAGCACCGGCGCTTGCGCCAGAACCGCAGGCGCGGCCAGCGTGGTTGCGGCGGCGGCGCCGGCACCCAGGGTCGAATTGCGCAGAAACCTGCGGCGAGAAATCGCAGCTTCAGTCATTCTATCTCCTCCCAAATAAGCTGAGTCTTATGTTTTTTATGAATTCAGCCTGCATACATTATGATATCTGGTTGCTGTTGCAACCGTTTTCGACACCCCCGGTTGTCGTGCCGGTCACATGCGACCGGATGACGGATGCATGCCACTCGTGTACGGGACGGCAATAGGCTAATGGCGGGACGGAATCCGCCAGCCCGACACGAGGCCACCGCGTATGGACTTCATTCCCGAATTCGCCGTCATCGCCCAGTTTGCGATCGCGACCCTCATCATCGCCATCACGCCCGGTCCCGACATGACGCTGTTTGTCGGGCGGACGCTGTCTCAAGGGCGCGCGGTCGCAAACTGGGCGATGACCGGCATCCTCATTCATACCCTGCTGGTCGCGCTCGGCCTTTCGGCACTGATCGTTGCCTCGCCGCAGACCTTCCTCGCGCTCAAGATATTCGGGGCTGGCTATCTGATCTGGCTGGCCGTCCAGGCGATCCGCAAGGGCGCGGCATTCTCGCCGGAAAAGGCTGCCGGTCCGCGGCGGTCGCTGGCGGGCAACTGGGCGATGGGCATCGCCATCAACCTGCTCAATCCGAAGATCGTGCTGTTCTTCATGACCTTCCTGCCGCAGTTCGTCTCGGCAAGCGATCCGCATGCGCCGCAGAAACTGTTGTTCCTCGGGCTGCTCTTTATCCCTATCTCATTGCCGGTCACCGTCCCGATGGTGCTGGCCGCCGATGGTTTCGCCTCGATGCTCAAGCGCATGCCGCGGGTCATGCGCGTCATCGATTATCTCTTTGCGGGGATATTTTCGGCCTTTGCCATCCGGATTCTGACCGCGTCGGCCCGATAGCAGCGGCGCGGTTCAGCGACCATGCAGCCAGACGCCCGACGAGCGCCCGGCCACGGCCCAGTACGCAATACCCGCCACCAGGCCGCAGGCGAGCATGATCAGGAAGGGAAACGTGTCGGCGCTTGAGACTGGCACGGAATGTTCCCACGCGAGCAGCGCGGCAGCGCCTGCCACGCCAGCGCCGGCAAGTGCGTGGAACAGCCAGTCGCGGCGGCCGAGAAATTCGGCGACCAGGATCGCCGCCAGAGCCGGCGCAAAAGCATGATAGGCGAACAGGGCGGCAAGCACGGACACCATCAGGTAGAACGGCCCGTCCAGCACGGGTAGCGGGCTGTCCGGCTCTCCGCTGCC
>JAEWFU010000134.1 GCA_023388675.1 Pseudomonadota bacterium
AGCAGGTCTCGACCTTCGGGGCGAACACGCCGATGAAGCGGCCGGCACAGCCCGAAGAGATCGCACCCGCCTATGTCTTCCTGGCGTCGCCGCAGTGCTCCAGCTACATCACCGGCGAAATTCTGCCAATCATCGGCGGCTACTGACGGCGATGGACGCGTTCGTTGCGGGCAATGACCCGGCGGAAGCTGCAGAGCGAGCCGATCTGGCTTACGTAAACGATACCGAACCGGGCATCCGCAGGCGCCGTGCTGGGAAGGGCTTCGTCTATCTCGACGAGAACGGCAAACGCCTCAGAAGCGAGGCCATTGTCGGGCGGATAAAGGCGCTAGCGATCCCGCCTGCATGGGCGGATGTGTGGATTTGCCCGCAGGCGGAGGGACATATCCAGGCCACCGGTCGCGACCAGCGCGGGCGCAAGCAGTATCGCTACCATCCTGACTGGACTGCCTGCCGAGACGAAGCGAAGTTTTCCAGTCTCGCCATGTTCGCCCGGGAGCTGCCGAAACTTCGCAAACAGATCGACCGAGATCTTCGCAAGCACGGCTTGCCTCGCGAGCGGGTGCTGGCTTCCGTGGTCAGGTTGCTCGACACCACGTTGATCCGCGTCGGCAACGACGCCTACAGCCGTGACAACAACAGCTTCGGCCTGACAACGCTGCGCTCCAAGCATCTTGATGTCGAGGGGGCCAGCCTGCGTTTCTCGTTCACCGGAAAGTCGGGGCAGAAGTGGCGCCTCAATCTCTCCGACCGCAGGATCGCGTCTGTCATCCGCGCCATACAGGAGTTGCCCGGCCAGCGCCTGTTCCAATATCTCGACGACGACGGTGAAAGACGCGACATCCGCTCGCAGGACGTCAACGACTACATCAGGACCGCTATCGGTGCGGAGTTCACGTCGAAGCACTTTCGCACCTGGGGCGCGACGGTTTCTGCCGCACTCGCGCTGGCGGCCAGGGAGTTGCCGCCCTCGAAGCGCCAGCAGGCAATCGCGCTCAACGAAGTGCTGGACGCGGTGGCGAAGCGCCTGCGCAACACCCGCACAGTCTGCCGTCGCTGCTACGTGCACCCTGCGGTTATCGAGGACTGGCAGGACGGCACGCTCGGCAATGCGATCCACACACTGCGGCGGCGCTATCGGCAGCCACTGAAAGGCCTGGACGCCGATGAATCGACCGTGCTGCGCTGGCTCTCGGCGCGGAACGCCAATCTCGATCGGTAGGTCCAGTCATAAAGGCCAATCACCTCGCTCCAATCGAGGGATTGCGGTTCTCGCCATAGGTATCGGCGCCGATCCACTCGCCGATCAGGTTGTCATGCCTGTCCGTTGCCGCTCTCGCCGGATTCAAACCTGTTCGGCGACGATGTCGAGCGCCGTACGCGCTGCTGCATCGTCGAGCGGTACGAACGGCGTAAGCACCCGGTTCCAGATGGTGTCGCCGGACCGCTGGCCGACAAGATATTTGACTGCCGGCACCAGAGGATGCGCGGCGATGTCGGCCCGTAACTTGCCGATCCGGGCAGCAAGGCCGTTCTCGTCTCCCCTTGCGACGAGCGTTGCGCAGAGCGGGGCGCTGATGTTGACCGTTGCGGAAATGCAGCCAGCGAAGCCCGCCTTCTTCGCCTCGCCGAGCGCCGTTTCCGAACTCGGGAAAACCTTGAGGCCCGGCACCGCTTTCACCAGCGCGCGGCAGTAGGCCAGATCGCCGGAAGAATCCTTGATGCCGGCAAAGCGTTGCGGGTTGGCCTTCGCCAGGCGCGCGACCACGTCGACCGGGATCGGCACACCCGTCATTTGCGGGAAATTGTAGAAGTAGACCTGGATCGGCGTATCGCCGAGCGCGCGATCCAGCGCTTCATACCAGGCCACGAGACCATCGTCGCTCACCGGCTTGTAGTAGAACGGCGGCAGCACGAGCGCGACCCGATAGCCCATTTCGGCGGCAGCCCGGGTCAGGTCGAGCGTGTCTTCCAGCGCCGGCAGGCCGGTGCCCACCATCAGCTTGCCGGCATCGAACGCTTCCGCGGCCCAGGTCATGACACGCTTGCGTTGCGCCATGCCAAGCGAATTGGCCTCGCCCGTGGTGCCAAGCACGTTCAACGCATCGCAGCCATTGGCCAATGCCCAGCCGCAGTGCTCCAGGAAGGCCTCTTTCAGGGCTGCGCCATTCTCGTCCACCGGTGTAGGAACCGCAGCTACTATGCCTTTCATGCTGTCTTATCCTCAATCGTTCTTCCCCAGGAGCGTATTTATGCGCTCAGCGACTCTCTCGCCAACTGCAGCGCTGACACAGCCGGCCGGGCCTGTCGCGTCGCCTTGGAGCAATGCCCTTCGGAACGACGAACTCCACCGAGGATCATCGCAGGTCGAGCCAGACACGCATAGCGCCTGCTTCTTCCGGATGGGGCTCGACCTCGAAGCCGGCCTCCCGGCACATGGCGAGCATCTTGACGTTCTCGGCCAGCACCATTCCCTCGATAAGGCCAATCTTCTCCGCGCGCGCATAGTCCAGCAGGTGATGCAGGAGCGCCCAGCCCAGGCCATGGCCCTGCAGATCGCTTCGCACGAGGATTGCATATTCGGCGCGCTCCCGGCCCGGATCGCATGACATTCGGCCTATCGCGGCAAGATCGCCGCTACCTTCAAGCGCGACGAAGGCTATATCCCGGTCATAGTCGAGCTGCGTCAGCCGCTTGAGCATCTCGTCTGGAAACTGACGCCGAGGAGCCAGGAAACGAAGGCGCACATCCTCGGGGGACACCTTGGCCAGGAACCGAGGATACAGGGCCACATCCGCCGGCTTGATCGGCCGGATCTCGAAGCCCTGGTCGCCGAGGGTAACCGACTTGGCCCATTCAGCCGGATATGGCCGGATGACAAGCGCCGGATTCGGCCCGGGTTCATCGACGCGCTGCGGGTCGATCTCGATCCGCGCATCCAGTGCGATGGCACCGTGGGCATCGACCAGCAGCGGGTTGATATCGACACCGACCAGGCAGGGAAAGTCGACGACCAGTTGCGACAGGCCGTTTAGCGCCTTGACGATCGCGGCGCGGTCGGCGGGCTTGCGGTCGCGGAAGCCCGCCAACAACCGGCCGATACGCGTATGATCGATGAGATCGCCCGCCAGCACCTCGTCCATCGGAGGCAGCGCCATGGCGGTGTCGTCAACGACCTCGACCGCGACACCGCCGGCGCCGAACAGGAGGACCGGACCGAAGATCGGATCGATGCTCATGCCGAGGATCAGTTCCTGGGCATGTTTGCGTTCGATCATCGGCTGCACGGCAAAACCCTCAATGTCGGCCTCCGGCCGAAGCTTCCGCACTCTTTCACTGATCGCGCCGGCCGCTTCGGCCGCGGCGGCGGCGCTCTCGATCCCCAGCACCACGCCGCCAACATCCGATTTGTGCGAAATCGCTTTCGACAACAGTTTGACGGCGACCTTGCCGCCAGCAGCGAGCATCGGTTGTGCCGCCTTTCGCACGGCGTCAGGCGTGGCAGCCACCACCGTTTCCGGCACCTCCATTCCATAGGCGCTGACGACCGCCTTGGCTTCCGGTTCGGTGAGCATCCTGCGCCCGTCGGCCGCCACCTGTTGGAAAATCGCCAGCGCCGCGGCACGGTCGACGGACAGGTCCTCGCCACGGGTTGCCGGCACGCGGCTGAGCGCCTTCTGGGCGCTGGACCAGTCCGACAGAAACCGAGTAGAGCGCGCGACTTCCGCGGGCGTGTCGACGCTGGGTATTCCCGCTTCCTGAAGGATCGCCCTGCCCTCCCGCGCCGTTTGCTCGCCCAGCCAGCATGAGATCACCGGCTTGCCGTCGACCAGCCCGTTCGTCGCAAGACCCGCCACGGCTTTCGCTGCCTCGACGGGCGATGCGAGGCCGGTCGGGCAATTGAGTACGACCAGCGCGTCGACCCCGGAATCGGCCGCCACGGCGGCGACCGACGCCCGGTAGCGCTCCGGCGGCGCATCGCCAATGATGTCGACCGGATTGGCGTGCGACCACGTTGCAGGCAGGGCCTCGTTCAATGCGTCGAGGGTTTGCGGCGCGAGATGGGCGAGCTCGCCGCCGAGGTCGATCAACCCGTCGACCGCCAGCACGCCGGCGCCACCTCCATTGGTCACGATCCCGATGCGCGCCCGATCCAGAGGCGCAAACCGTGCGGTGATCTCGGCAGCCTCGAAAAGTTCGCCAAGACCATCGACGCGCAATATGCCTGCACGACGCAGGGCGGCATCGACAACCCGGTCCGTGCCCGAGAGCGCTCCGGTGTGCGTGGAAGCCGCCTTGGCAGCCTCCTCATGACGCCCGGATTTGATCGCGATCACAGGCTTGATGCGCGCGGCGGCGCGGGCTGCCGACATGAACTTTCGCGGTTCGGGAATGGATTCGAGGTACATCACGATCGCCCGCGTGGTCGGATCTCCGGCAAGGAGGTCGAGCCAATCGCCAGCGTCCACATCGGCCATGTCGCCGAGCGAAACTATGTAGGAGAAGCCGACATTGTTTTCGCCGGCCCAGTCTATGAGCGAGGTGGCGATGGCGCCGGATTGGGACAGCAGCGCGATGTTGCCGGGCTGCGCTGCCATATGGGCGAAACCCGCATTCAGCTTCAAAGGCGGGATCATCAGGCCGACCGTATTGGGGCCGATGATCCGGAAGAGATGAGGACGCGCGGCATCGAGCATTGCCTGGCGAAGTCCGTTCTCAATCGTCAACCCTGCGGTGATGACGACGCCGGCACGACAGCCCTTTTTGCCGAGTTCATCGACAATCTGCGGGACGATTGCCGCCGGCGTCATGATAATGGCGAGGTCCGGCGCCTCGGGGAGCGCAGCGGCGTCGGGGTAGCATGGCAGACCGCAGACCTGCCGGTATTTGGGATTGACCGGCCAAACAGTCCCCTCGAATCCGCCTTTGACGATATTGTCGATGACGAAGCGTCCAACGGAGCCTTCACGGGTGGAAGCGCCGATGACCGCCAGCGAACGCGGCCGCACCGCAAGGTCGAGATTTCTGCTGCTCATCGGGTCCCTCTCTCCTCTCGGTGCAACGCTGCCGTGCAGGGCGTTACTTATGCCCGAAAGCCCGTCTCGCCTCCAGTCAATTGCCCGGTCGGGACGTGGGCGCAGGTCTCCACCTTGTCATCGCGCAGTCATCGCGCACGCCGACATACCAATCGTAGAGGTTGCATGTCGGATCGCAATGACCGGGCATCAGACGCAGGCGTCGACCGGGTATTATTGTTCGGCGATGCGCGCGAGTTGACCTTAGCCGAAAACCTCAACGAGATCGGCTGCCCACCTCGTTGGTGACATGTGAGGCGCTATCTCGGCAGGGGTATGTCTGCGCTTGGTTCAGGCCGGCGCAGGGCTAGAGAATGTCTGCCGCGCAGCGGAAGCCCAGATGACTGGAGGTCGCTTCCGGAGCATTGGATGTGCGGGCTGACACGCGGTAGCGGTGGCAATAGCTTGCGTGGCAAAGATAGGACCCACCCCGCATTGTGCGCAGGTGCGGTACGCCCTCGGCCCACGGCGAAGCCGTCCATTCCCAGACATTTCCGAGCATGTTGTACAGCCCGAAGCCGTTGGGCGGAAAGCTGCGCGCAGGTGCTGTAGCAAGGAAACCGTCCTCGCCCGTGTTGTCCGCCGGGAAGCGGCCCTGCCAGATGTTGCACATATGCCGGCCGCCCGGGCGCAGTTCATTGCCCCAGGAATAGATCGCCCCCTGAAGCCCGCCTCGCGCGGCCGCCTCCCACTCATCCTCGGAAGGCAAGCGTTTGCCGACATGCCGCGCATAGGCCATGGCGTCGTGCCAGCAAACATGGACGACCGGATGGTCCTCAAGGCCCGTGAGGTCGAGGCCGCCGCCGTCGGGCCGGCACCAGTTCGCCCCCTCGACGGGCAACCACCATTCGGGAGCTTGCCCCAGTTCCTCGTCACGTATCGACGCATCGGGAGCGACCTGGGCTCCGAACGCGAACGACCATCCGAGTTCTTCGGCTCGGGTCCGGTAACCGGTCTCGCGGACAAACGCGGCGAACTGCCGGTTTGTGACGGCGGTCTTGTCCATAAGGAACGACGGCAGGTCGACCGTGCGCACCGGTCCCTCCCCGTCTCCGGGAATGGCCAGAACGCCCTCTTCCCCCAGACGCCATCGGCCGGCGGGTATTGCCGACATTTCGGGATGATCCCCGGGCGAGAGAGGCGCGACCGCATTATCCGCAATGGCACTTGCCGGCCTTTCGGCACCGAGGGGACTGCAACAGGTCACCGCCGTTTCTCTCGCCACTCATTGGTTGGGGAATAGAAAATAGGCAATTGACTCTGCCTTTGTCACGCATAAAGGTTGGACGTCCTACCTCTGTGAGGGGAAGTACGATGGAAGATGCAGCACAGCGCGTGCAGAGTTACATTCAGGAAGAGAACCTTGCCGCAGGCGATCGCCTCCCCGCCGAGGTGGTTCTTGCCCAGAAACTGAAGCTGAGCCGCAATTCGGTGCGCGAGGCCTACGTATCGCTGATCGGCAAGGGGGTGATCCGGCGCAAACACGGGGTCGGCACGTTCGTCGCCAATCCGCCGCTCCTCAACTCTCTCGGCGGAAGCGTAGGCTTCTGGTCGCTGATCGAAGAAGCAGGTCTCAAGCCTTCGCTTCGGGAACTGGTCCGCGACAAGGTCCAACCTCCAAAAGACATCGCCGATCTGCTCGATCTTCCCGCAAGGGCCCCGGCGCCGCGTATGCGCTGGCTGTTTCTGGCCAGCGATACGCCTTGCATCCTCATCGATCATTATCCGGCGACCGGCATCCCGCTCGATATTTTCGATCCGATCAACGGTCCCAATGCCGTGCCGCCGTTACGCAACCGCATCGTGGTCGAGGGCGCGACGCTCGTGACGCGCACCACCGCCGTCAACGCCTCCGCCGAGATAGCCGCCCTGCTCGACGTCGACGAGGGGCAGGCGCTCCTCTCGGGCACGAGCGTCATCGAGGGGGGCGATGGCCAGGCGGCACTCGCTTCCCGCTCCTGGATGGTGCCGCAGCTCCTCAACAGCCAGCAGGTCATGAGCCTGACCGCCAGTCACTTCCTGAACACCGCCGCCCCTACGCCAAAGGACCCAAACCCATGATGACCTTCCTCCGCTCGCCCCTTGGACTTTTCGCCGGCCTGACGCTCCTGGCCGCGTCGACAGTCGCGAATGCACAGGACGCTCATACCGTCCGCTTCGGCGTCGACGCCTACACCACCGGCTCGCAGATCTTCGTAGCCGAGGATATGGGCTATTTCGATGAAGAAGGCATGGACGCGCAGATCACCACGTTCGCAACCGGTGTCGAGGCCATCGATGCGTTGCTCGTGGGGCGGGCCGACATGGCTGTGGGCCTCGATTTCCCGATTGTCTCGCGCATCCAGGGCGGCAAGCTGACGGTTCTGGCCGGCATTTTCCACACAACGCCCGGCTTTCACAAACTGGTCGTCAGCAACGACATCAAGGAGCCGTCCGATCTGGTCGGCAAGACGATCGGCATTGCCACCGGCACCGCTGAGCATCTGATCACTATGAAGTATCTCGAGG
>JAEWFU010000165.1 GCA_023388675.1 Pseudomonadota bacterium
CCGCGTTCCTGAAAGGGATGCTGGAAGGCATCGCTGTAATCGAGAAGCGTGGCTACGACCGCCTCGCCGATCTCGGCGCGCCCGCGCTTCGTTCCGTCCGCAGCGTCGGCGGCGGTGCCGGCAATGCCGCCTGGACCGCCATCCGCCAGCGCCGGCTCGGCGTGCCCTTCCTGCCGGCACATTCCGAACAGGCCGCCGCCGGCGCGGCACGGCTGGCGCTGAAGGGGCTCCATCTTTTGCGGGAGTCCGCATGAGCACGGCCGCTCCGCAACTGCTTTCCGGAATCCGCGAACTCGCGGACCGATACGACTATTTCGTGCTCGACCAGTTCGGCGTGCTGCACGACGGCACCGCGCCCTATCCCGGCGCGGTCGAGACGCTTTCGCGGCTGAAGGCGGCGGGCAAGCGAAGCCTGCTTCTTTCCAATTCCGGCAAACGCTCCGCCCCCAACGAAGCAAGGCTGGTCCGGCTGGGCTTCGAGCCCGGAAGCTGGGACCATTTCCTTTCGTCCGGCGAGGTCGCATGGCGCATGCTTGCCGACGAGCCGCGCGATGGCGCCCACGCCCGCTGCCTGCTGATTGCCCGCGATGGCGACCGCTCGGCGATCGAAGGCTTGCCTCTCACCCTGACGGACAGCGGCGCTGAAGCCGATATCGTGCTCCTGTCCGGCAGCGAGGGCGATCGTTACGATCTCGACCACTATCGCGCCCTGCTCGAACCGGCTGCGGCCCGCGGCGTACGCTGCATCTGCACCAATCCCGACAAGGTGATGCTGACGAGTGCCGGGCCGCGCTTCGGTGCCGGCCGGATCGCCGAGCTCTATGCGGAAATGGGCGGCGCGGTCGAGTGGATCGGCAAGCCCTTCCCCCGCATCTACGAGGCGGCGCTCGATCTACTCGGCAAGCCCGCGCCGCAACGCGTCGTCTGCGTCGGCGACAGCATCGAGCACGATATCGCCGGCGGCCGGACGGCCGGGCTGAACACCGCGCTGGTCTCGACCGGCATACTGGAAACCAGCACCGCCACGGAGCGGGAGCGGCTCTTTGCCGAGCACGGCGCGACGCCCGACTTCCTGCTGCCGGCTTTCGCATGGTAACCCCCGCACGGAGGACGAGATGGAAACGATCATAGAAACCGACATCGTCTCGCGGGACAACGAGGTGCGGGAGGCGGCACTGAGATCGGACTACGCTGCGCTGGGCGACCAGCTCGCGCGCCGGGGCATCGCCATCGATACGGTGCTGGCAAGGGTGCAGGCTTTCGGCGTCGCGATCCCCTCGTGGGGCGTCGGCACCGGCGGCACCCGCTTCGCCCGCTTTCCCGGCGGCGGCGAACCGCGCGACATCTTCGACAAGATCGAGGACTGCGCCGTCGTCCAGCAGCTCACCCGCGCCACGCCCACGGTGTCGTTGCATATCCCATGGGACAAGGCCGACCCGAAGCGCCTGAAGCAGGCGGCCACGCGCTTCGGCCTCGGCTTCGACGCGATGAACTCCAACACCTTCTCCGATGCGGCGGACCAGAAGCTTTCCTACAAGTTTGGCTCGCTCAGTCATGCCGATGCGGCGGTGCGCCGGCAGGCGGTCGAGCACAATCTCGAATGCATCGAGATCGGCAGGACGCTCGGCTCGAAAGCGCTGACGGTGTGGATCGGCGACGGCTCCAACTTCCCCGGCCAGGTGAACTTCGCCCGCGCCTTCTCGCGCTATCTGGAAGCGATGGCCGACATCTATGCCGCCCTGCCCGACGACTGGCGGCTGTTCACCGAACACAAGATGTACGAGCCGGCCTTCTATTCGACCGTGGTGCAGGACTGGGGCACCAACTACATCACCGCGAAGGAACTCGGGCCCAAGGCCTTCTGCCTCGTCGACCTCGGCCACCATGCCCCCAACGTCAACATCGAGATGATCGTCTCGCGGTTGATCCAGTTCGGCAAGCTGGGCGGCTTCCACTTCAACGACAGCAAATATGGCGACGACGACCTCGATGCCGGCTCCATCGACCCCTATCGCCTGTTCCTCGTCTTCAACGAACTGGTCGATGCAGAGCTATCCAGCGCGGAGGGCTTCGAACCTGCCCACATGCTCGACCAGAGCCACAACGTCACCGACCCTATCGAAAGCCTGATGCTGTCGGCCACGGAAGTGCAGCGCGCCTATGCGCAGGCGCTGCTGGTTGACCGTGACGCGCTCACAGCGTTTCAGGAGGATAACGACGCCCTCATGGCCACGCAAACGCTGAAAGCCGCCTACCGCACGGATGTCGAGCCGATCCTCGCCATGGCGCGGCTGAATGCGGGCGGTGCCATCGATCCGGTGAGCGCATATCGGGCAGCAGGCTACCGCGCGAAGGTAACCGCAGAGCGACCGGCGGTCGCTGCCGCCGGCGGCGGCATTGTCTAGAAAGCTTGGCCGATGCCCGAACGGATCGCGTTTCGCATGATGCTGAACCCCGGCCAGGCCGAGGAGTATCGACAGCGCCACGACGAGATTTGGCCGCAGATGCTGGCAGCCCTTCGCGAGGCCGGCATATCGGACTATTCGATCTGGCTCGACCCGGAAACGAACCATCTCTTCGCCACCCTCGTGCGCGCCGACGATCACGCGATGGACGACCTGCCGCATACGGAGATCAACCGGCGCTGGTGGGATTTCATGGCCGACATCATGCAGGTAGGCGACGGCAACGAGCCGGTCGTCGTGCCGCTGCAACGCGTTTTTCACATGGACTAGGATCAGGACGATGAACAGCCAGACGCTGCGCGAGGAGATGGTTTCCATCTGCCGCCGCATGAACTCCAGCGATATCAATCAGGGCACCGCGGGCAATCTTTCCGTGCGCTCCGGCGACGGCTTCCTGATAACGCCGTCGAGCATGCCCTACGACGTCATGACGCCGGACGACATCGTGGAGATGGATTTCGACGGCACCTATGTCGGCGGCCGCCCGTCTTCTGAATGGCGCTTTCATCGCGATATTCTCAGGGCGCGCGAAGACGTCGATGTCGTCCTGCATTGCCACTCGGTCTACGCGACGACGCTCGCCTGCCACCACAAGACCATCCCCGCATTCCACTACATGACCGGGGTCGCCGGCGGCACGACCATCCGCTGCGCGCGCTACGCGACATTCGGCACGCAGGCGCTGTCTGATGCTGCACTCGAGGCCCTCGAGGGCCGGCTTGCCTGCCTGCTCGGCCAGCATGGCCAGATTTCGCTCGGCAAGTCGCTCGAGGCCGCCTTGTGGCTGGCGATCGAGGTCGAGACGCTGTCGCGCATGTATGTGCAGGCGTTGGCGCTGGGCGAGCCGCCGGTGCTCCCCGACGACGAGATGGAACGCGTCATCGCGCAGATGAAGCGCATGAGCTATGGCTTCGGACCCGAGGCGGAAGGCTCGAACGACGTCGCCCGCCCGCGCGGCAAGAGCTGAACGTCCCGCTTGCGCCTCTTGACCTCAACTTCGGTTGAGGTCTTAGAAAGCCTTCCGTGTCGAACACGGAGGCGCGTATGACCGACCAGATATTGATGCGGAACCGGATGAAGATCACCGAAGGCCGCCTCGAACCCTTCAGCCGCGCGATCCGCGAGGCGATCGACTTCGTCGCCCTCAACGGGCCCCAGATGATGGTCCAGACCTTCATCGACGAGGAAGAGATGAGCGCCGTGAGCTTCCAGCTATACCGCAATTCTCAGGACGTGCTGCGTCACTGGCAACTCTCCGACCCCTACATCCAGCGGGTGATGGAGCACTGCACAGTCGAGAATTTCGAAGTTTACGGCAGTCCCGATAACGAGGTGCTTGCGGGCCTTTCGCAGATGATCCGCGACGGCCGCTGCAGAATCGTCAAACCGCTGGCGGGTTTCACACGGTTCTAAAGCATGTCTCCCGAAAGTGGGAACCGGTTTCGGGGAAAAGACATGCGTGAAAACAAGAATCTAAAGCGCGCGGAGCGAATCTGAAAGATCGCGACGCGCTTTAAAGCGTGTCGGTGCCGATGGTATTCAGATAGGAGCTCTACACCTGCGCCGCGTCGATTCGCATCGAACACCTCAGCGACGTCATCCTCGGGCTTGTCCCGAGGATCTACTGCTCTGA
>JAEWFU010000264.1 GCA_023388675.1 Pseudomonadota bacterium
AGCCAGCGCTGCCGCATCGAGCGCGTTCGGATCGCTCATGCGTCCTCCCTCTTGCGCTCCATCGCAGCGAGCGTGAGCCAGCGGGCCGTGAGGGCCGGCTTCTTCGAGCCTTCGATCTCGATCGTGACGTCGTAGTTCAGGTGAATCCAGCCGGAGGGACGCGCAGTCATTTCCGCCAGCTTGAAACGTGCGCGGATGCGCGCGCCCGACTTGACCGGCGAAACGAAGCGCAGCCGGTCGAAACCGTAGTTCACGCCCATTCCCGCCTCGCGGATCGGCGGTATCGTCTCGTAGGCCATGGCCGAAAGCAGCGACAGCGACAGGAACCCGTGCGCGATGGTTCCGCCGAAAGGTGTCTCGGCTGCAGCGCGTTCCGGGTCGACGTGGATGAACTGGTGATCGTCTGTCGCGTCGGCAAACTTGTCGATCATCTCTTGGGAAACCACGCGCCAAGGCGACACGCCGATCTCCTGACCGACCGCTTTCTGGGCTTCCTCGAGCGGAAGCGGTTCTTTCTGGCTGTTGCTCATCTAGCTCGCATCATTCCTTGAAAAGCGTCATGCCATGCTGGACCGACTGACCGCCGTCCAGTGGCAGGATCGCGCCGGTCACATAGCTCCCCGCCCTGCTGCACAGATACAGGGTCGCGCCCGCGATGTCATCCGGTGCGCCGATGCGTCCGATCGGCACGCGCTTGCCAACCTTGTCGGCCTGTTCGTCGGTCGCCGTGGCGAATGCCGTCATCCGGCTCTGAAATGGGCCGGGTGCGAAGGCGTTGACGGTGATGCGGCGGGCGGCGAGTTCGTTGGCCAGCGTGCGGGTGAGGTGGTGAACCGCGGCCTTCGAGGCCGTATAGGAATAGGCGCCGTCAGCCATCGGCTGGGTGCCCATGACCGAGCCGAGATTGACGATGCGGGCGGGGTCCTGATCGCTCGCCGCCTTTTCCAGCAGCGGCGTCAGTTCTCGGGTGAGGTGAAACAGGCCGGTGACATTGACGCCGAGCACTTTTGCCCAGGCGCTGTAGGGGAAATCCTCGTATTCCGCGCCCCATGAGACGCCGGCATTGTTGATGAGGATGTGGAGACTGTCAGTGCGGCTGCGCACCTCACCTACCAATGCGGCGATGCCTTCTTCCGTGCTCACGTCGCCGGAAAACCCTTCGGCGCTGCCCTTGCCAAGAGCGTTGAGCTCTTCGGCCACGCGGGCGCAGTCGGCGCCCTTGCGCGAGGCAATCAGGACCCGGGCGCCGCCCTGCACGAGGCCGGTCGCAGCCATCCGGCCGATCCCGGTCGCAGCGCCTGTCACCAGCGCGGTCTTGCCGGCCACCGAAAAGAGTTCGTCCAGATACGCCATCGTTTCCTCCCTTTGCGCGGCAGGGACAGGGAAAATCGCACCGGCCGCGTTGACAACATACCCGGTAGTATGTTCATCATTTCGATACCCGTAAAGGCCCGATGCGAATTTGCTCAGCAGTTCGTCCAACGAGGATGCCGGCGGGTCGGGAGGTTGCTGCGCAATGACGCTTGGCGTGCGCGAACATGTCCAGGAAAGCTCGCGAGCCGATATTCTCGAGGCGGCCGCCGACTGCTTCATGGAGCGCGGCTACACCGAGACGTCCATCGATGACGTTGCCCGCAGCCTCGGTGCCACCAAAGGGCGCATCTATCACCATTTCCGTTCCAAGGCCGACATTTTCGCGGAGGTATTCCGGGTCGGCATGGAGATGAACTACGCTGCGATCGAGCCCTACCGCGCCATGTCCGACCCCATTGCGCGATGGCGGCACATGGCGTTTGCGCACGCCATCCAGATGATCACGACCAAGCCGTTCCAGCGCACGGTATGGGTAGGCGTGAAGATGCATCTGCGCGGCGCGACAACGCCCGAGCAACGCACCGTCTTTGCCGAACTGATCGAATATCGCACCAACTACGGCAACGTTTTTCGCGAAACGCTCGTGCAGGGACGTGAGCGCGGCGACTTCCGTTTCGACGATTTGAGCATCGCCAACCAGTTGATGTTCGTCGTGCTCAATTCGCCGATCTTCTGGTACTCGCCGCGCGTTGGGGAGACCCGCGCCGACATCGAGGATCTCGCACGAAAGGTCGTCACCGCCGCCTATCGCGGACTGGGTGGCAAGGAGGAGCAATCACCGCCATGACGAAGAATTCCGAGATGAACCTCGGCATGACCGAGCGGCTGAAGCCGATCCACCAAAAGGTCGTGCAGATGGTGCGCGAAGAGATCATTCCACTCGATGAGGAGTTCCTGACGGAAGTCGGCAAAAACGGGGATCGCTGGAGCTACACGCCGCGGCAGACCGAGATTCTTGAAGGGCTCAAGGTGAAGGCGCGCGAGCGCGGGTTGTGGAATTTCTGGCTCACCCATTCCGATCGCGGCTATGGCCTGTCGACGGTGGAATACGCCTATCTCGCCGAGGAAATGGGCAAGGCGCATCTGGGGGCGGAGACCTTCAACTGCTCGGCGCCCGACACCGGCAACATGGAGGTGTTGGAGCGCTACGGCACGCAGGCGCACAAGGACCGCTGGCTGGCTCCGCTGCTCGAAGGCAAGATCCGCTCCGCCTATCTGATGACGGAGCCGGACGTGGCATCGTCGGATGCCACCAACATCGCCATGCGCTGCGAGCGGGACGGCGACCATTATGTACTCAACGGCGAGAAATGGTGGTCGTCGGGTGCGGGCGATCCGCGCTGCGCGATCTACATCACCATGGTGAGATCGCCCGATGACAGCCGGCCGAAACACCAGCAGCATTCGATGATCCTCGTGCCGGCCGACACGCCAGGCGTCACCAAGCTCAGGGCGATGAAGGTCTATGGCGACGACGACGCGCCGCACGGCCACCTGCATCTGCGCTTCGAGAATGTGCGCGTACCTGTGGACAATCTCATCCTCGGCGAAGGGCGAGGGTTCGAGATCGCGCAAGGGCGGCTCGGGCCGGGGCGCATCCACCACTGCATGCGTGCCATCGGTCAGGCCGAGATGGCGCTGGAGCTGATGTGCCAGCGCTCGATGCGCCGCGAGGCGTTCGGCAAGCCGCTCGCGCAGCTCGGCGCCAACTACGACATCATCGCCGAATGCCGCATGGAGATCGAGATGGCGCGGCTTCTCTGCCTGAAGGCGGCGTGGATGATCGACCAGGGCGACAAGAAGGCGGCGGCCCCATGGATCAGCCAGATCAAGGTGGTCGCGCCACGGGTGGCGCTCAAGGTCACCGACGAGGCGGTGCAGATGTATGGCGGGCAGGGCATCAGCCAGGACACGCCGCTGGCGCGCTCGTGGACCCATTTGCGCACGCTGCGCCTTGCGGACGGACCGGATGCAGTCCATCGTCGTCAGGTGGCGCGTGAAGAGCTGCGCAAATACACGCAACAGAAGGTTTGACATGAAAGCCATCGTTGCAAACGAGTTCGGGCCGATCAGCCAGTTGCAGTATGCGGACTGGCCCGAGCCTGTCGCGGAAGGCCGTACGGTCGTGATCGAGGCCGAGGTGATCGGCGTCAATTTCCCCGACGGCCTGCTGGTGCAGGGCCTCTATCAGATGAAGCCGCAGACACCGTTCGTGCCGGGCATGGAAGTGGCCGGCACGGTGGTTGCGGTCGGCGATGAGGTCACTCGCTTCAAGGTTGGCGACCGTGTCGCGTCCGTTTCGTCGCTGGGTGCCTATGCCGAACGCGTGGGCGCACACGAAGCCTCGGTGATGAAGCTGCCGGATGGGATTTCAGGGCAGGATGCCTGCGCCCTGCTTTGCGGCTTCGGCACCTCTCACCACGCGCTCAAGCAGCGCGGCCAGCTCCAGCCCGGCGAGACGCTGTGCGTGCTCGGTGCGTCTGGTGCTACCGGCGTGGCGGCCGTGCAGATCGGCAAGGCGATGGGTGCGCGCGTCATCGGCGTCGCATCCAGCGAGGCGAAGCGCGAAATCGCCAGGCAATCCGGCGCCGACATCGTTCTCGGCTATGACAACCTCAAGGATGCCTTGAAGGACGCAACCGACGGCAAGGGCGTGGACGTCGCCTTCGACCCGGTCGGCGGAGACGCATTCGACGCGCTGTCGCGGTCGATGGCCTGGAACGGCCGCCTGCTGGTGGTCGGTTTTGCCTCGGGCACGATCCCGAAGCTGCCGGTGAACCTGACGCTGGTGAAAGGCTACAGCGTGGTCGGCGTGTTCTGGGGTGCTTTCACCCAGAAGGAACCTGCCGTCTATGCCGAGAACATGAAGGAACTGGTCGGCTGGCATCTTGCCGGCAAGGTGAAGCCGGTGATCGAGGGCGTCTATGCGCTCTCCGAGGCACCGGCCGTGCTGCAACGCGTGCTTGGCCGGGGCGCGGCCGGCAAGATCGTGCTCAAGCCCTGAGGAGATGCCGGCAGTGTCCATTCCCCCCACGATGAACGCGCTGCTTCTGAAGAACGACGGCTATGCCAGGCAGCCGTCCGGCACCGTCTTGGAAGCGCTGGAACCCTATGTCGAGGCCGGCACGATCGCCGTGCCCGAGCCGGAAGGGCGCCAGGTGCTGATCAAGGTGGACCTCGCTTCGATCAACCCCTCGGACGTCATGTTCGTGAAAGGCATGTACGGCCAGCCCCGCGTGCAAGGCCGGCCGGCGGGGTTCGAGGGTGTCGGTCATGTCGTTGCCGCCGGTCCGGAGCCGGAGGCGCAGGCCCTGATCGGGCGGCGCATCGCCTTCGCGACCGGGCTTTCCAACTGGGGTAGCTGGGCCGACTATGCCGTTGCCGACGCGCCGGGATGCATCCCGCTTCTCGATACGGTGCGGAACGAGGATGCGGCGGCGATGATCGTCAATCCGCTGACCGCGCTTGCCATGTTCGGTATCGTGAAGGAGGCGGGCGAGAAGGCATTCGTGGTGACGGCCGGCGCCAGCCAGCTCTGCAAGCTGATGATCAGCGTCGCGCGGGATGAAGGCTTCCGCCCGATCGCCATCGTGCGGCGCGACGAGCAGATCGCCATCCTGAAGGAACTGGGCGCAGCCCATGTGCTCAACGCCGACGCGCCCGGGTTCCGCGACGAACTTGCCGCTGTGCTGCGTGAGGAAAAGCCGCGCATCTTCCTCGACGCCGTGACGGGGCCGCTTGCGGGCGCGATTTTCAACGCGATGGGCAGGCACGCGCGGTGGATCGTCTATGGCAGGCTCGACCGGGCCGCAACGCCGATCCCCGAGCCGGGACAGTTGATCTTCATGCACAAGAAGATCGAGGGTTTCTGGCTGGTCGAATGGATGCGGACCGCCGGCGCGGAGCGTCGCATGAGCGCGGTGGTGGGGGCGCAGAAGCGGTTCTCGGACGGGCGCTGGGCCACCGACGTGACGGCCGTGGTGCCGCTTTCGGAAGCGATCGAGCGCGTGCCGCAGGAATTGGCGAAGCCGAACGGCAAGGTTTTCATCGCGCCCTGAGCGCGAACGGGAGGCGCGGCGGCGGGGAGGCTGCCGCGTAAAGGGAGAAGATTTCGGGTGCGGCGACGCAGAGTGCCGGCCCGTGAGGAGGAGGAACACATTTGGACGTCTTGCAGCTGATCGTCAGCGGTCTCGCCAATGGCTGTGTCTACGGCCTCGTCGCGATGGGCTTCGTGCTGATCTACAAGGCAACCGAAGCGGTGAATTTTGCCCAGGGCGATTTCATGATGCTCGGGGCTTTCATCTGTCTGGGGTTGACCAACCCGCAATTCATGGGCCTGCCTTTCTGGATTTCGGTGCCCATCGCCATCGCCGCCATGGGCGCCTTCGGTTATGCGCTCGACCTCGTGGTGCTGCGTCGCATGTTCGGCCAGAGCCAGGTCGCGGTCATCATCCTGACGATTGCGCTCGGCTTCGTGCTGCGCTTCGCCGCCGGCCTGATATGGGGGCATGAACCGATCTCGCTGCAGACGCCGATGGCCGGCAAATACGTCCGCTTCGGCGGGCTCGTGCTCGGCCTCAACGAGCTGATCATCATCCTCGTAACGGTCGCGCTGACGGTCATCCTCTACTTCTACTTCAACCGCACCAAGCTCGGCGTGGCGATGCAGGCGTCGTCGCAGAACCAGCTTGCGGCCTACTACATGGGCATCCCCGTCAAGCGCATCCATTCGCTGATCTGGGCGCTGGCGGGCATGGTGGCGGCAGTGGCGGGCATCCTGTTCGCGTCCAAAGGGTCTATCGATCCGTCGATCGGCCTGCTGGGCATCAAGGCGTTCGCTGCGGCCGTGATCGGCGGTTTCGGCTCGCTGCCCGGCGCGTTGCTGGGCGGGCTGATCGTCGGACTGCTGGAACCGTTCGCGTCACGATACATCGCAGCGGGCTATTCGCAGATCATGCCCTACCTGCTGCTCTTCCTGATCCTCGTCTTCCGACCGCACGGCATCCTCGCCCAGGTCCACCAGAAGAAGGTGTGAGGCCGACATGCGGACGGTTTTCAAGACTTCCTACGACGCCGACATCAACCTCTTTCGTCACGGCGCGCA
>JAEWFU010000285.1 GCA_023388675.1 Pseudomonadota bacterium
GCTTGCCAGCAACTTGACGATTTCGAGGAATACCTGGCGGTAGAGCAATACCGCATCATGCTCGGTGGCCAGAGACCAGCTCTCCGGGCGCTCGAGAAACATCGACAGGAAACCGCCAAGCTCGACCGCGCCGGAGTGCGCTATGAAGATCAGGAAAACCAGAATCGCCAGGAAGGACCCGACGACGGGCACCTCCTTGGCGAAGGGCAATTGTCCCTTCTCGACAGCATCACGGATCTTCTTTTCCGTGGCTTCTTCTGTTTTGCTTTCCTTATCTGCCTGTTCGGCCATCAAGCAACCCGTTCAGCAGAGGACGAATCGGTCAGGCGGCGCTCTGCATGGCGGGCAGTTCGAGCGCGCCGGTCGCCGCGAGACCGATCGCCGTTGCGGCGATGCGCTTGCGCGCCTTGGCGATTTCCGCCGGCGTTGCGGCGTCGGATTCTATGGTCAGTTCCGACTCGATCATGCGACGCGAGCGCGCGCCGATCGCGGAGAGCACGGCTTCGGCGAGGTCCTGCGGTGCGCCGCGCAGCGCCATGGTAACGAGTTCCGTCGAGATGCCGTCGAAAAGCGTGACCCGCGCCTTCTGGTCCAGCGTGACGATGTCGTCGAAGGTGAAGAGCCGTGCCTTGACGGCTTCGATGCCCTCGACGCCGCTCTCCTCGAGGTCCGAAACGAGTTCGTCCAGCACGGTCTTGTCGAGTTCGTTCAGCAGGCCGGCCACACGCGTCTGGCCGGCCGAAACGTCCTTGCCGGTGGAGTCGGCTGCGATCCGTGCGCGAAGCTGGTTCTCGACGAGCTGTTTGGCGGCAGGCTGTACGGTCGTCATCGACAGCATGCGGCGAAGCACCTCGCGCCGCATCGGCTTCTCGAAGGTGAGAAGCGCGTTGGCGGCGGGCTGGGAATCCAGGTTGGAAAAAACCATCGCGATGGTCTGCGGATGCTCGCCTTCAAGCAGGGCGCCAAGCCGTGCCGATGGCATCTCGGCAAGGTCGGGCCAGATCGGCGGCGCCTCGTCGCTCATCAGCGACGGCTTGCCCCAGCCCATCAGCGCACTGATTTCCTCGGGCGACAGGGACTCGTTGAGGATGGTGTCCATCTGGTCGCCGGAATCGAGCAGGCCGGCGCCTTCGGTGAATTCTTCCTCGAACTCGGCGACGATGTTTTCGAGTTCGCTTTGCGGAATCGTGCGCAGCATGCGGGCCGCGTCGATGAGCGCCTTCAGTTCCTCGTGCTTGAAAAAACGCAGAAGCCGGCCCGCCGAGGGCTTGCCCATGGCCACCATAATGGCGGCGGCTTTCTGAGCCTTCGTCAGCTTGCCTTCCAGGCTCATTCCGACACTGCCCCCGATTCGCTATCCGAGTTTATAACGGCTCAGCCGGGCTTGGCAGTATCAATGATCTGCGTGAGCTTGATACCGAAGCGGGAAGGGTCGTTTTCCAGCACGGTGATCTCTCCGCTGGCGATCTTGCGGCCGTTGACGACGACGTCGACCGGCTCGCCGATGCGGCGGTCGAGCGCCACGGTCGAGCCTTTTTGAAGCGCCATCAGCTCGGAAACCGGCATTTCGGCGCTGCCCAGGACGATCTGAACGTCCACGGGGATGTTCATGATGATGTTGTTGCTTGAAGCATGGCCCGGCGCACGCTCGTCGCGCGCCGGGGTCACGGGTGCTGCGTCGTCGCCGGAAAGGTCCGACATTTCCACAGCTTCCTCGTCGTGGAGCACGCCACGCAGCTCCTCGATGGCCTTGTTCAATTCTTCTTCCTGACGATCCTCGCCGAAGCCGGCGGCCTCTTCCGGATTGCCGAGCGTGCCGAGCTTGTCGAAATCGGGGATGGATGTGTTCATGTTCGTCTCCTTGAAGGCTTGTCTCGGCAGCCGATCCCACGGCTCAGCGCGGCACAAGCCCGGCGATGAATTCCTTGCCCGCGTCGTAGGGCTCTATGATCTGCACGGTAAAGTTCTGGCCGATCTTGCCGAACTCGCAGGTGAAAAGCGTCTTGCGGCGCGCCGACAGCCGCGCGCTGGTCGGTGCGGTCTCCGGCATTTCCAGCACCTGGCCGACAAAAAGCTGCGACAGCTCGCCGAGCGTCATGCGCGAAAGCGGGATAGTTGCTTCCACCCGCACACCCGAACGCATGACCTCTTCGCTGAAGCGGGCGCTCCATTCGGCTTCCTGCTCTTTCGCCGGGAGGTCCGTACCGGCCTCGCCGCGATGCAGGAGAAGCACCCGCTGCGGCATCATCACGGTGAAGCGTCCCTCGCCCGATGGCGTAATGAGCGTGAAGGCGATGCGCACGGCGGGGCCGTCGCGGATCACGAGCTTCTTCAGGTCCTTGCCGGAAATGGCGGACGGCATCGGAAACTTTATCGAAAGCGCGCGCACGCCCGAGCCGTTGAGGGCCTTCGCCGTCGCCTCGAAGACGACTGAGGCGAGTTCGAGCTCGATCGAGGTCAGCGCGCGATCGATCGGCGTCACCGGCATGTCCGGGTCGCCGCCGAACAGCGCACTCACCAGCAGGGCGATCGCGCCCGCGTCGGCAATCAGCATCAGCGCATCGGGAGACGTCGCGGAAGCGGCAACCACGAGGGCGTCATTGTCGATGTCGGTTCGCCGCGCCTCGGCCATACGGC
>JAEWFU010000287.1 GCA_023388675.1 Pseudomonadota bacterium
ATGCCCGACATCGCGGTGCCTCACGGCAGCACGCTGACTGTCGTCGTCAAGCGCAAATGGCAGACCGCGCGTGGGGTGACCGGCTTCGAACTCGCCGATCGCAGCGGCAGCCACCTGCCGACCTTCCAGCCCGGCGCGCATATCGACGTTCACCTGCCCAACGGACTGATCCGCCAGTATTCGATCACCAACGGTCCCGGCGAACTGCTGAGCTACGTGATCGGCGTCAAGCGGGAGGAAGTGTCCAAAGGCGGTTCGCACGCACTGGCAGACACTGTCCGCGAAGGCGATCTGCTGACGATCTCGGAGCCGCGCAACAACTTCCCGCTCCGGCGGGACGCCACGCGCACGGTGCTCGTCGCGGCAGGCATCGGCATCACGCCGATCCTTTCGATGGCCCGGTTCCTCGACAAGTCGGACCTGCCTTACGAACTGCACTATTTCGTCCGCGATGCCGATGCGGCAGCCTTCCGCGACCGGCTCGGTGCCCTGCGCGGCAAGGTCACGGTGTATGATGCGCTGGCCCGTGACGCGATCAGGCAGACCATCGGCGAGGCGCTCGGGCGCTGGAGTTTCGCCCAGCACGTCTACATCTGCGGGCCGGGCTCGATGCTCGAGATGGTGCGGGCGCTGGCCGCCGACCTCGACTGGCCGGACGAGGCCGTTCATTTCGAGTATTTCAAGAACGACCGGGTGATCGACGACAGCTCCTCCTTCGAGATCGAGCTTGCCCGTTCCGCGATGACGCTGCAGGTGCCAGCCGGCAAGACAATCCTCGAAGTGATGCGCGAGGCCGGCGTGACTGTGTTGTCTTCCTGCGAGCAGGGCGCATGTGGAACCTGTCTCACGACGGTGATCGAAGGTGAGGTCGACCATCAGGACGTCTATCTCAACGAAAGCGAGAAGCGCGCCAACAAGGCGATGATGACCTGCGTGTCGCGCGCCAAATCCGCTCGTCTCGTGCTGGATATCTGACGTGGCCATCAAGCTTTACGATTTCGAACTGTCGGGCAACTGCTACAAGCTGCGGCTGCTGATGAGCATCCTGAAGGTGCCTTACGAGGTGGTGCCGGTCGATTTCTATCCCGGCCGCGAGCACCGTTCGGACTGGTTCCTGGAGCTCAATCCTTTCGGCCAGTTGCCGGTTCTACAGGACGACGAGGAGACGCTTTCCGACAGCGGCGCGATCCTGGTCTATCTGGCGCGCAAATACGACAGGTCGGGCCAGTGGTTTCCGGATGATCCGGCAACGATGGCTGAAATCCTGCGCTGGCATGCCGTCGGCGACGACGTGACGTCGACCGTATCTGCCGCACGGCTCGTGCTCGGCATGTTCTACGATTTCGATCTGGAGAAGGCGCAGAAGGGCGCACACCGCATCTTCCGCATCATGGATGAGCATCTCTGGTTCGGCGAGAAGGAGGGGCGCGACTGGCTATGCCGGCCAACCCATCCGACCACCGCCGACATAGCCTGTTTTCCCTATGTGATGCTTTCCGACGAGGCCGAGGTTTCGCGCCAGGACTATCCCGCGCTACGCCGCTGGACCGACCGCGTGCGACGCATACCGGGTTTCACCGTCATGTCCGGGATATTCCCGGCAGGGCCGGCGCGCGAGGCGCAGGCCGCGTCTTAAGAAATGGCGAACACACGCTCCAGTTGAATAGCATCAACGGTAGTCATCGAGGTCGATCTAGGCCAGGTGTACTAGCCACAACTTTGCCGTTGCTCGCCTCTCGATTGCCCACTAGCTTCCGCTACGGAATATCGGCAATACGGGAGGGTGGCGGATGCGGGCGATTGTGATGGGTCTCGCTGCGGCGGGGATGTTGGCGGCATCGTCACTGGCAGCATGGTCGGCGGAACGGACGATCATCGTCCTGGATGCGTCTGGCTCCATGTGGGGCCAGATCGACGGCAAGCCCAAGCTTGAAATCGCGCGCGAGACGTTACGCTCCGTACTGCCGACAATCCCGGCCGACCGCGAACTCGGCCTGATGGCCTACGGCCACCGGCAGAAGGGAAGCTGCACCGACATCGAACTGGTTGTCGAACCGGCCGCGGGCACCGCCGATGCCATCGCGGCTGCGGCGGCCAAGATGAAGTTTCTCGGCAAGACGCCGCTCTCCGATGCGGTGCGCCAGGCGGCCGAGGCGCTGCGTTATACCGAGGACAAAGCCACCGTTGTCCTGATTACCGACGGTATCGAGACCTGCAACGCCGACCCCTGCGCGCTCGGCAACGAACTCGAACAGTCAGGCGTCGATTTCACCGCCCATGTGGTGGGTTTCGGCCTCTCGCGCGACGAAGGTCGTCAGGTCGCCTGCCTCGCGGAGAACACCGGCGGACGATACATCGAGGCGGGCGATGCCGGCGCCCTGGCGGAGGCGCTGACGGAAACCGTCGTGGCCGAAGCGCCGAGCGAGCCCGAGCCTGCCCCCGCTCCTGAGCCTGAGCCGGTCGTGGAATACAACATCGTGCCGACGGTTGCGTTGTCCGAGGATACGGACGATCTCGGCGCGGACGCGGGCAATGCATACGACGTTTACCGGAAAGGGACCGACGGACAGCGTGGCGAGCACGTCACCACCGATTATGGCCGCTGGCGCGGCAATCTCGATCCGGGCGACTACATCGTCGTCGCCCGCATGGACTATGCTGAAGTCGAGCAGTCCGTAACGGTCGAGGCGGGGAAGGTTGCCAAACCGCATTTCGTGCTGAATGCCGGCAGGCTGATCGTACGTCCGCGCCCGACCGAAGGCGCGGAGGTGCCGAGCGGAGCGGCCACCGTCGTCGATTATCCCGGCGAGGGCGAGGCGACATTGTACGGCACGGCGAATGCCATTTTCCCGGCGGGAGACCAGGCCGTTACCGTCCGTATCGGCCGGGGTGAAGTGTCCGAGACCATTGCGCTGGCTGCGGGCGAGACGCTGGAAAAAGATGTCGTCGTCGGTGTTGGCCGTGCGGTGCTCAACGCATCCTACAAGCAGGGTATGCCGGTTGAGGACGGTGGTCTCTACGTCGAGGTGTTCAAGGCCGCGAAGAACCTCGATGGAAGCCGGGAAAGCGTTGCTTATGGCTATGGGCCGGGAACGGAACATGACGTGCCTGCCGGAGATTATGTCGTCCTTGCGCGGCTCGGCGAGGCTCAGGCTGAAACGCCGTTCACGGTGAAGGTCGGGGAGCGGGTGGAGGCCAATGTCGAGCTGAACGCAGGTGTGCTGGCCATCAGTGCGCCCGGCGCGGACTTCATCGAGGTGTTCGGGGCGGCCAAGGACATCCAGGG
>JAEWFU010000332.1 GCA_023388675.1 Pseudomonadota bacterium
ACACCGCCATGGCGCAGCACAAGCAGTTTTACGACCGCGCCGCGCCGACCGGCAAAAGGATCGCCGTCGTCGGCGCCGGGCCGGCAGGGCTTGCCTGCGCGCACCGGCTTGCCGTGAAGGGACACGAAGTGACGGTCTTCGAGGCGAAGCCGAAGGCCGGGGGGCTCAACGAATACGGCATCGCGGCGTATAAATCCGTTGACGGTTTCGCGCAGGCAGAAGTTGATTATGTGACCGCAGTCGGTGGCATCGATGTCCAGCATGGCAAAGCGCTTGGCCGCGACGTTTCGCTCGCCGAGCTGGCAGCCTCTCACGACGCCGTCTTCCTCGGCATGGGTCTGGCCGGCGTCAACGCCTTGCGGGCCGAAGGCGAGAATACCGAGGGCGTCCAGGATGCGGTCGACTTCATCGCGGAGCTGCGTCAGGCGGGCGATCTCGCGCAGCTGCCCGTTGGCAGGCGCGTCGTCGTCATCGGCGGCGGCATGACGGCGATCGACGCGGCGGTCCAGTCCAAGCTGCTCGGCGCCGAGGAAGTGACGATCTGCTACCGTCGTGGCAAGGAACACATGAACGCGTCGGAATTCGAGCAGGATCTGGCGGCCTCCAAGGGCGTCACCATTCGCCATTGGCTGCAACCCAAAACCGTCATCGATGCGGGTGGGCGTGTTGCCGGCATCGAGCTCGAATACACCACACTGCGCGACGACAAACTCGTCGGCACGGGCGAGACGATGCTGATCGACGCCGACCAAGTGTTCAAGGCGATCGGCCAGTCGTTCGATGCCTCGCCGCTCAACGGCTCCGGCAATTCGATCGCCATGGAAGGCGGACGCATCAAGGTCGACGCCGAAGGGCTCACTTCGATGGCCAAGGTCTGGGCGGGTGGCGATTGCGTCGTCGACGCGCGCGAGGATCTGACCGTCGCAGCCGTGGCGGCCGGGCGAGACGCGGCTGAAAGCATCCACCGGGCACTCACCTCTAACGGGAGGGCATGAGCATGGCAGACATTCGTTCGAACTTCGTCGGCATCAAGTCGCCAAACCCGTTCTGGCTCGCCTCGGCGCCGCCGACCGACAAGGAATACAACGTCGTGCGCGCTTTCAAGGCGGGGTGGGGCGGCGTTGTCTGGAAGACGCTGGGCGAGGAAGGCCCGCCTGTCGTCAACGTCAACGGGCCGCGCTACGGCGCGATCTGGGGCGCGGACCGGCGTCTGCTCGGCCTCAACAATATCGAGCTCATCACCGACCGCGACCTCCAGACCAATCTGCGCGAGATCAAGCAGGTCAAGCGCGACTGGCCGGACCGGGCGCTGATCGTCTCCATCATGGTGCCATGCGTCGAGGAAGCCTGGAAGGCTATCCTGCCGGTGGTCGAGGATACGGGTGCCGACGGCATCGAGCTGAACTTCGGCTGCCCGCACGGCATGAGCGAGCGCGGCATGGGTTCGGCCGTCGGCCAGGTGCCGGAATACATCGAAATGGTGGTGCGGTGGTGCAAGCAGAACACCCGCATGCCGGTCATCACCAAGCTGACGCCCAACATCACCGACATCCGCAAGCCGGCGCGGGCGGCGCATGCCGGCGGCACCGACGCGGTGTCGCTGATCAACACGATCAACTCGATCACCGGGGTCGATCTGGATAGTTTCGCACCGCAGCCGACCATCGACGGCAAGGGCAGCCATGGCGGCTATTGCGGTCCGGCTGTGAAGCCGATCGCCATGAACATGGTGGCCGAGATCGCGCGCGACAGCGAGACGCGCGGCCTGCCGATCTCCGGCATCGGCGGCATCACGACGTGGCGGGACGCCGCCGAATTCATGGCGCTGGGCGCTGGCAATGTGCAGGTGTGCACCGCGGCCATGACCTACGGCTTCAAGATCGTCGAGGAGATGATCGAGGGGCTCAAGAACTGGATGGACGAGAAGGGACATGCCGATCTCGACGCCATCGTTGGCCGCGCTACGCCCAACGTCACCGACTGGCAGTATCTCAACCTCAACTACGTCGCCAAGGCGCATATCGACCAGGATGCCTGCATCAAGTGCGGGCGCTGCCATATTGCCTGCGAGGATACCTCGCATCAGGCGATCACCAGCATGGTCGACGGCGCGCGCCACTTCGAGGTGATCGAGGAGGAATGCGTCGGCTGCAATCTCTGCGTCAATGTCTGCCCGGTCGAGGGCTGCATCACGATGGAGCCGCTGGCGGCCGGCAGTCTCGACAAGCGCACCGGCAGGACGGTCGAGCCGGTCTATGCCAACTGGACGACCCACCCCAACAATCCCACGGCCCGCCAGGCCGCGGAGTAGGGGCAGGCGTTTTCAGCGTCGCCGCTGCGCCATGGCGGCGACCGGATACGATGCCGATGCATCGGCCGAAAGGCCCGGCAGCACGGCGCGGATATGGTCGCCAAGCGCTTTGGCTGGGGAAGACGGCCGCTGCTCGGCGAATTCGAGCGCGATCCCGAGCGTGGGCAGGGGTGGCAGCCCGGTAGAGACAATATGGAGATCGGATGGCACGGCTGTCTCCGTCAGAACACTGATCGCATGCCCCGAACGCGCGATCGCGATAAGCCCGGCCAGGCTATCGCTCGCGAACGCGACCCTGTAGCGGCGATTGACCGCCTCCATCGCATCGCAGGCGGCCCGATAGTCGAGCGTCGTGGGCGCCGACAAGGCCAGCGGGATGGTTTCAAGGTCGAGTATGGCCGGCTTCGGCTCATTCGCCACCCATACGAACCGCTCCTTGCGGATGACATCGCTGTTGGCGGCATCGGAGAGAGACACGAGCGCCATGTCGATCTGGCGGCGGTGCAGCAGCGGACGCAACTCTGTGGTGGGCGCGCAGACCATGCGCAACTCGACTTCGGGATGCAGCGCGAAGAAGTCTCTGAGCAATTCGGGGATGAAGGCGATCGAATAGTCTTCGGGGCATCCAAGGCTGACCGGACCCCTGAGCGTGCCGCCAGCCATGTCGGCGAGGATTTCGTCGTGCCTGGCAAGCAATGACTCGGCGTGAGACAGAAAGCGCTCGCCGGCTGCGGTGAGGCGCACGCCCGATCCGCTGCGGTGCAGCAGCGACTGGCCAACCATGTCCTCCAGGCGTTGCATCTGCATGCTCAGCGCGGACTGCGTCCGACCGACCTGGGTGGCTGCGAGGCTGATGGAACCGGTTCGCGCGACCGCAGCGAAGTTCCGTAGAAGCGCGAGGTCGAGGAGATGCATGACATCAATCCGATTGATATCAGACTATCATAGTATCAATTTGCACGGAGGCTCAAGGGGCGCTAGCGATTGAGGCGAGTCCATCCGGAGAGATTTGATGTCCCTGAACGACGATCCCGCATTCTGGGCTGCCGCGCGCAAGCATCTGATCCGCTACGGACCGAGCTTCGAGAGCGTCATCATCGAGCGTGCCGAGGGGAGCTTCGTCTATGATGCCGACGGTCGCGCTATCCTCGACTTCACCTCCGGCCAGATGAGCGCCGTGCTCGGCCATACGCACCCCGACATCGTGGCGACGGTCGATCGCCAGATGAAGTCGGTCGCGCATCTCTTCAGCGGCATGCTGTCCCGTCCGGTGGTGGAACTCGCGTCGCGGCTGGCGGCGCTCGCGCCGGGGCTCGACCGTGTTCAACTGCTTACCACCGGAGCGGAATCGAACGAAGCTGCGATCCGCATGGCCAAGCTGGTGACCGGCGGGCACGAGGTCGTTGCCTTTGCGCAGAGCTGGCACGGCATGACCGGTGCTGCCGCTTCCGCGACCTACAGCGCAGGCAGGCGGGGCTATGGCCCCGCAACAGCCGGTTCGTTGGTCATTCCGGCCCCAAATGCCTATCGTCCGCGCTTCACCCACGCCGACGGTTCCAATGACTGGCAGACCGAACTGGACGACGCCTTCGAACTGATCGACCGGCAGTCGACCGGCAATCTGGCGGCTTTCATTGCCGAACCGATCCTGTCGAGCGGCGGTATTCTCGAACTGCCACAGGGCTATCTCGCCGCCTTGAAGCAGAAATGCCACAAGCGCGGCATGCTGCTGATCCTCGACGAGGCGCAGACGGGCGTCGGACGTACCGGGCACATGTTCGCGTTCCAGCGCGACGACGTGACGCCCGATATCCTGACGCTTTCGAAGACCCTCGGCGCAGGCCTGCCGCTGGCCGCGGTCATGACGACGGAGGAAATCGAGCAGAAGGCGTTCGAACGTGGCTTCCTGTTCTATACCACCCACGTCTCCGACCCGCTTACCGCAGCGGTGGGCGTAACGGTGCTCGATGTGGTCGAGCGTGACGGGCTGGTCGAGCGGGCCGCCCGGAGCGGCGAAAAGCTGCGCGCCGGGCTGCTTTCGCTTCAGCAGAAGTACGAATGCGTCGGCGACGTGCGCGGGCGAGGGCTGCTTCTCGGGCTGGAGGTCGTGAAGGACCGGCAGACCAAGACGCCCGGCTTCGAACTGGGCGCCAGGATCATGGAAGAGGCGATGCGGCGCGGGCTCAGCATGAACATCGTCAAGCTGCCCGGCATGGGCGGCGTGTTCCGCATCGCGCCACCGCTGACGGTCACGGATGAAGAGATCGACCGCGGTGTCGAGATCATGTCCGAGGCGATCGAGGCTTCGATCGTCTCAGCCTGAACGCGGCCGGGGCTTGGGGGCGCTGCGCCGTTGTCAGGTCGCTGCGGGCCGGCTGACGATGACGCCGTTCTTCGTCGCGAGGAAGCGGCGCAGACGATCGTTGTAATCGGCCACAACCGCGTTCCTTACAGAAGGGCGTCGCGCGAGGGCCTGCCGCCACGCACCGACCTTGTCTAGCCCGGTAAAGACGCCGAAATCGGCAATCGTGTCGAAAACGTCGAAATAGCGGAATGCGGGCGCGAAGACCGCGTCGACGATCGAGAAGGCTTCGCCGGCGAAATAGGGGCCGGCGCCGAGTTCCGCTTCCAGCCGCTCCATCTTCTCGCGGAGCCGGTCGACCGCATCGTCAAAGGCGGTCTGGTCGGCCGCGGTTTCCATAGTCCAGATGTCGCCGAGCGCTGCGGAGCCGAACTCCATCCACGCGCGGTGGCGCGCCCGGGTCAACGCATCGGCAGGATGCAGCCGCGGCTCCTCCGTCTCGTCGAGATATTCGACGATCGCGGCGCTCTCGAACAGGACATCGTCGCCCACCTTCAGCAGCGGCACCTTGCCCAGCGGCGAGATCGCCTTGAACCAATCCGGCTTGTTGGAGAGGTCGACATCGATGCGTTCGAACGGCACGCCCTTTTCCGCCAGCACGATTGCCGCGCGCTGCACATAGGGGCAGAGATCGAAGGAAACGAGTGTGAGTTTTGCAGGCACGGGAAAACTCCGACAGTTGAATTGAATGCATTTGCATGTAAATTAACGCCCGGAAGCAGAATGTCAATATCCATGCATTTGCATGAATTCACGTTACGGTGATCCTTATGAACGGACCGAACAAAACAACCGTTGCCGCATGGATTGCGCTTGCCCGAGCGTATCGCGTCGCCATGCAGAAGGTCGAGGCGCGGCTCAAGGAGGCGGATCTGCCGCCGCTCGCCTGGTACGATGCGTTGTGGGAGCTCGAAAAGGCGGGCGAGGGCGGTCTGCGTCCGTTCGAACTGGAGCACGCGCTGCTGTTCGAGCAGTACAACCTGTCGCGGCTGGTCGAGCGGCTGGTGAAGGCCGATTTGGTCGAGCGGCGCCCTTGTGCGGACGATCGTCGTGGGTATGTGCTTGCCATCACCGCCGACGGGCTGGCTGTGCGGGCAAAGATATGGAGCGTCTACGCTCCCGCAATACAGGCAGCGATCGGCGCGCGGCTGAGCCGCGACGAGGCCGTGTCGCTGGCGCGCATCCTGGCCAAGATTACCGATGTCGACTGACGCGTGACTGGCAGGTTCTGTCAGCAGGGGAGTCGCGGCCTTATTGTGGATAAAAAATATCCAGGATATGAAGAGTCCGGAATTGAGGACGAGCGATGAAACTCTCTGAAGGGGTCGAGGCGGCAATCCATAGCGTCACAATCCTGGCAGCGCTCCAGCCCGGCGAGGCGATGCCCGCAGCGGCGTTTGCAGATGCCTACGAGATATCGGCGAGTTATCTGCTCAAGCATCTCAAGGCACTCGTTGCCGACGGGCTGCTCGAATCCGTCCCCGGCCCGCAGGGCGGCTACCGGCTTGCGCGGGCTGCGGAGAAGATCACGCTGCTCGATATCG
>JAEWFU010000422.1 GCA_023388675.1 Pseudomonadota bacterium
GAAACCGATAAAGCCGATCTTCATGGCCGGCTCAGCCTTTCCCGTTTTTGACCGGCGGCGTGCCGTGGGTGTGGAAGCTTTCGATTGTTTTAAGCCCCCATGCCTGACCCTTCTTCCGCTCGGTCTCGGTCCAGGTGACGGTCGGCCAGTCGGGACGAAGGATCAGCCGCGCGCCGGCATTGGCCACCTCGACGCGGTTTCCCGCCGGCTCGTAAGCGTAGAGGAAGAACGTGCCCTGGATGGCGTGCTTGTGCGGGCCGGTCTCGATGAAGACGCCGTTTTCCAGAAAGATGTCGGCGGCGCGCAGCACGTCCTCGCGCTGGTCCACCGCGTAGGTGATGTGGTGGAAGCGGCCGCGCTGGCCGGAATGGTCTTCCGTGTAGGCGATGTCGTAGGTCTTGTTGTTGACCGTGAACCAGCAGCCGCCGAGGCGACCGTTGTCGAGTTGGATCTGCTCGGTCACCCGGCTGCCGACCGCCTTGACCATGAAGTCGCGGATGACCGACACGTCGGCGGCAAGCAGGTTGAGGTGGTCGATGCGGCGCACGCCGACGCCGCGCCCATGGTAGCGCTGGGCGATGTTCTTGAGGGCAGGGCGCTCGTGCGGCGGCGCCTCGTAGACCTTCGTGTCGTAATAGAGCTCGAAGACGTGGCCGTCGGGATCGTGGAAGCGATAGGCGCGGCCGTGGCCGAGATCGCCTTCATGCCAGCCAATGCCGCAGCCCATGCTTTCGATGACCGCGACGCGGCGCTGGAGAGCGGCTTGCGAGGATGTGCGGTAGGCGATGTGGCCGACGCCCGTCGTTTTCGCCGCCGTCAGTTTCAACGTGTGGAATTCGTAGTCGTCGAAGGCGCGCAGGTAGACGGAGTTGCCTTCGCGTCCACTCTCGGTCAGGCCGTAGACGTTGACGAAGAAGTCGAGGCTTTCCTCAGGCCTGTCGGTCAGCAGCTCGACATGGCCGAGATGGGCCACGTCGAAGCACGGTTCGGTCTCACTCATTCTTTCCTCCCGCCCGCCACCGAACGGCCGGCCGCAGGCACTCCTATTTTACTAGAGTGCGGCGGTCCGGCTTGTCGATGAAATTCGTCGACGACGATGCGGGTAGGGGAAGGAGATCAGCTTCGCGCTGTTGCGTTGATCCGGGAGGCCACAGTGTTCAAGGCGTCGAGCTTGGCTTCTGCCGAGCCAGCGGACCATGCGGCGTCTAGGGTGGAGACGAAGGCGGTGAACTGCGTCAGTTCCTCGCCGGCGGCCTCCACCGTCAGCGGCTGATCGTCATAGGCTTCGACGAAACGCTGCGCGGCAAAGGAGATGAGGAACAGCGCGGCCGCGTTTTCCGGCTCGTCCGCGATGCGGGCGCGCGCGGTGCGCGCGCAGGCTTCATAGGCGCGCACGCCTCCGCCCTGTTCGTTCAAACCCTTTACAAGCGTATCAAACATGATCCGTTTCCTTGGCTACGAGCGCGGCAGTTCGGATATGCCGCCGTGGTTGGCCGACCATTGGACCGGCGCATTGAGGAAGCTTTCCACCTCGGCGATCGTCTCGGCGGAGAAACGCTTCTGTTCCTTGCAGACGCTGAGGATGTCCCACCACGTCGCCAGATAGTGCAGCCGCATGCCCGCGGCCTCCAGTTTCTGCGGCGTGTCGGGGAAGATGTCGTAATAGAAGACGGCGAAGGTGTCGGTGACGCGTGCCCCGGTCTTGGAGATCGCTTCGGCAAACTTGATCTTGCTGCCGCCGTCTGTGGTCAGGTCCTCGACAAGAAGAACGCGCGCGCCTTCTTCCAGCGTGCCTTCGATCTGGGCGTCCCGGCCGAAACCCTTGGGCTTCTTGCGCACATACTGCATCGGCAGGCCCATCCGGTCCGAGAGCCATGCCGCAAAGGGGATGCCTGCCGTCTCGCCGCCGGCCACCGCGTCGAACTGCTCGAAGCCGACATTGCGGAAGATGACGGAGGCTGCGAAATCCATGATCGCCGAGCGGATGCGCGGGTAGGAAATCAGCTTGCGGCAGTCGATGTAGACCGGGCTCGCAAGGCCTGAGGTGAAGGTATAGGGCTGATCGGCGCGGAAGTGGACGGCGTTGATCTCCAGCAGCATCTTGGCCACCGTTTCGGAAATCACCGCGCGATCTGGAAAAGTGTTGGAGAACATGGCTTCACCCCAAAAGTTGACCGGGACCTCTCGCTATCAACTTCGTCTCGCTCTAGCCAGCCTCGCCCGCCAGATTCCAGTGGATCGGGAACATCGGATCGAAGACGGTGACCGGGCCGTCGCCAGTCTCGATCTTTTCGGGGAACGCCACCGGCTCGGCATGCCTTTGCAACGTAACGCGCGCCTCGTTGGCCGGTAGTCGGTAGAAGGCCGGTCCGTTCAACGAGACGAACGCCTCCAGCTGGTCGAGCGCGCCTTCCTCCTCGAACACATGGGCAAGGCATCCCATCGTGTTGATCGAGGAGAAGATGCCGGCGCAGCCGCAGGCGCATTCCTTCAGCGGGTCGAGATGGGGTGCCGAATCCGTGCCGAGGAAGAAGTGCGGGTCGCCCGAGGTCGCCGCCGCGCGCAGCGCCAGCCGATGCGTCTCGCGCTTGGCGACCGGCAGGCAGTAGTAGTGCGGGCGGATGCCGCCGGCCAGGATGGCGTTGCGGTTGATGATGAGGTGGTGGGTGGTGATGGTCGCGGCGAGGTTCTCGTCCTGTGACAGGGCGTAATCGACACCGTCCTTGGTGGTGATGTGCTCCATCACCACGCGCAGGCCGGGAACGGCGCGGCGCATCGGGTCGAGCACGCGCTCGATGAAGACGGCCTCGCGGTCGAAGATGTCGATCGACGGATCGGTCACTTCACCATGGACGCACAGCGGCACGCCGGCCTCTGCCATCCGCTCCAGCACCGGATAGACCTTCTCGATGTCGCGCACGCCGCTCTGTGAATTGGTCGTGGCGCCGGCCGGATAAAGCTTCACGGCGGAAATCTCGCCGGCGCGGACGGCTGCCTCGACATCGGCCGGGTCGGTCTCCTCGGTCAGATAGGGCGTCATCAGAGGGGTGAAGTCGCTGCCGTCGGGCAGGGCAGCCATGATACGCTGGCGGTAGGCGGCGGCGTCGGCGCGGGTGACCACGGGCGGCACGAGGTTGGGCATGATGATGGCGCGGGCGAAATGGGCGGCAGTATGTGCCGCGACCGCCTGCAGCATCGCGCCGTCGCGCAGGTGGACATGCCAGTCGTCGGGTCGGCGGATGGTCAGCGTCGTCATTCGTGCCTCGTCAGAAACTCGTGGACGATGTCGGTGGCAGCGATGAAGTCCGCCAACTCCATCGCCTCTTGCGGGTTGTGGGAGCCATTGCTGTTTCGCACGAACACCATGGCCGAGGGAACACCGGCCGCGGAAAATACCGCCGCGTCGTGGCCGCCGCCGGATGGCATGATGAAAGGCTCCTGACCGACACGCGCCATCGCCGCCTTCAGGCCCTCGACCAGTTCGGGATCGCACATAGCCGGCTCGACGCGCATCTCCTCGTCGAGTTCGAAGCGGACCTTGCGGTCCTTTTCAACCTGCTGCATCTCGGCCTGGAGAAGCCGGCGCATGTCATCGAGGGTGCGCGGGCTCTGGCTGCGGATGTCGAGGCTGAAGGAAACCTCTTCCGGGATCTTCGACATGGCGTGCCGCTCGGGATCGGTCCCGACCATGCCGCTGGTCAGCACCAGATCGTCACCCATGTTGAGGATGGTCGACCAGCTCTCGTCGAGGCGCACGAGAAGGTCAGCCATGGCGAGCACCGCGTCGCGCCGATACGCCTTGGGCACGGCGCCGGAATGGCCGGCCTCGCCGATGCAGCGCACGCGGCGATGGCGGAAATTGCCCCGGATGCCGGAGACGACAGCGGCGGGAATCTCCTTGCCGATCAACAGGGGACCCTGCTCGATATGCAATTCGAGATAGGCTTCGATCGCAGAGAGATCGATGAGTGGCTGGCGTCCGCGCACCGGCTCCATGGCAATGCCGGCGTCGGCCATGTGGCTGTCGAGCGTGCGCCCGTCGCCCTTGTGCTGCGCCTTCAACTCGGCCGCATCGAGCGTGCCAGTGAGCGCCTTGGAGCCGATATAGCAAGGGCCGAACCAGGCGCTTTCCTCGCCGCGCATGGCAAGCACATGGACGGGCCTTGCAAAGCGCTCGCCGCGTCGCTGTGCCCGCAACAGGCAGACGAGGCCGGCGACCACGCCGGCGAGCCCGTCGAAATTGCCGCCGTAGGGCACGCTGTCGACATGCGATCCGATGACGACGAAGCGCTCGGCGTCACGGTCGCCGGGCAGGGCGAAGTTGGCGTTGGCGCCCGCGTCGTACCAGACCTCCAGCCCGTTATCG
>JAEWFU010000482.1 GCA_023388675.1 Pseudomonadota bacterium
CGACCATCGCGCTCCAGCCTGAACAGCAGTTTCTCGCGAAGCTGGTGCAGGTAAAGAACGTCGGAAGCGGCATATTCGAGTTGCTCCGGCGTCAGCGTTTCGGCCGCCCAGTCCGACGATTGCTGCACCTTGGAAAGGCTCACGCCCAGCAGTTCGTTGCAGATGTCCTTGAGCCCGTGGCGATCGGTGTAGGTGCGGGTCAGCCGCGAGGCGATCTTGGAACAGAACACCGGCTCCGGCATCACGCCGAATGCATTGTAGAGCACGGCGAGGTCGAAGCGCCCGAAATGGAAGAGCTTGGTGATCTTCCGGTTCCGGAGCAGCGCGACGAGGTTTGGCGCGCGCTTCTGGCCGGGCGCGATCTGGATCACGTCGGCGGTGCCGTCGCCGGGCGAAAGCTGCACTACGCAGAGCCGGTCGCGGTGCGGGTTCAGCCCCAGCGTCTCGGTATCGATCGCAATCGCATCGACATCATAATTGGCAAGATCGGGCAGGTCGCCCTTGTGAAAGCGGATGGTCATCGAGCGGCCTTTCGGGTTCAGGAGGTCAGTGCGGCGAGGATGCGCGCCCAGCTCCGCTGACCCTTATGGAACGAGGTGAGATCGTATTTCTCGTTGGGCGAGTGGATGCGGTCGTCGTCCAGGCCGAATCCGACCAGCAGGGTGTCCATGCCGAGGCGGCGCTTGAAATCGCCGACGATCGGGATCGAGCCGCCCATCGCAAGCACCAGGGCCTTGTTCGGCCATTCGTCCGTCAGCGCCGAGGCGGCCTTGGTCACCATCGGGGAATCGTAGGCGAGCCGCAGTGCCGGCGAACCGCCATGCTTGTGAAAAGTCACGGAGCAGTCGGCCGGAACCCGATCTTCCACGAACTTGCGGAACGCGGCGCGGATCGCTTCGGGGTCCTGATCGCCGACCAGGCGGAAGGACACTTTCGCAGATGCTTGTGCCGCGATCACCGTCTTGAAGCCCTCGCCCTCATAGCCGCCGGAGATGCCGTTGAATTCGGCGGTCGGGCGCGCCCACACCATTTCCGGGATCGAGCGTCCCTTTTCTCCCGACGGCACCGACAGGCCGATGTCGCCGAGAAGTGGGCTGATGTCGAGCTTGTCCCAGGATGCCTTGATCTGGCTCGGCGTCTCTTCGACGCCGTCATAGAAGTCGGGAATGGTGATGCGGCCCGTTGCGTCGTGCATGTCCGCCAGAATTCTGGAAAGGATACGGATGGGATTGGCTGCCGCGCCGCCATAGACGCCGGAATGGAGGTCACGGTTGGCGGCATGGATCGTCACCTCCTCGCCGACGAGCCCCCGCAGGCCGACCGTGATGCATGGCGTGTCGCGGTTCCACATGCCGGTATCGCACACCATGGCGAAATCGGCCTTCAGCTCTTCCGAATTGGCGTCGAGGAACGGCTTGACCGAGGGCGAGCCGGATTCCTCCTCGCCTTCGAACAGCAAGGTGATCTTGCACGGCAAGGCACCATGCACCTGCTTCCAGGCGCGGCAAGCCTCGACGAACAGCATGAGCTGTCCCTTGTCGTCGGAGGAGCCACGGCCGGTGATGACCTTTCTGCCAGGCTCCAGGTCCTTGATCCTCGGATCGAAAGGGTCCGCGTCCCACAGTTCCAGCGGGTCGACCGGCTGAACGTCATAGTGGCCATAAAAGAGGACATGCGGCGAACCCGCCGGACCGTCGTGGTGGGCGACGACCATCGGATGGCCCGGCGTGTCGCGTACGCTTGCATCGAAGCCGATGCCCTTCAGATCCTCCACCAGCCACTCGGCGGCGCGGCGGCAATCCTTCGCGAAGGCCGGGTCTGTCGAGATGGAGGGGATGCGCAGCAGCGCGAACAGCCGCTCGAGGCTGGCTTCGAGGTCGGCGTCAATGCGGTCGAGGACGGGAGCGAGTGCGGGCATGGTTGGACCTTTCGATTCTGCGGCCGCGACCCTATCGCCCGGCGCACCGCTCGAAAAGCCCCGCATCCTTGTGCCAGCAGCACAAAAAAGTGCCGCCGTGGTGGAGGGGAACCACGGCGGCCTTACTCGAAACGATGCGGGAGCCCGGAGAGGGGGATGAGGCTCCCGCAGTGTCCGGTTCAGGCGGGGGACGGGCCTATTTCCCGGACTCGGCGAAAATTGCCGATGCCCTGCATTTGGGTCTTTGAAAATGGCGATTCAAGGGCGCGAACATTACAACTCTGTAACATGGACGTGATAAGCATTTTGCCCCTCTCGAAGTGGCAGGAGGCAGGTGCCCCGCCACGGTTTGAGATGGACACCACGAGTGCCTCGCGCTACCCGTTTCCCATGAAAAAAGGCGATCATCTCTTCCTCGTGGACGGCTCGGGTTATATCTTCCGCGCCTATCACGCCCTTCCCCCGCTGACGCGCAAATCCGACGGGCTTCCCGTCGGCGCGGTTTCCGGCTTCTGCAACATGCTCTGGAAGCTTATGCAGGACGCCCGCAATACAGATGTCGGGGTCACGCCGACGCATTTCGCCGTCATCTTCGACTATTCGTCGAAGACGTTCCGCAACGAGCTCTACCCCGAGTACAAGGCGAACCGTTCCGCGCCGCCGGAAGACCTGGTGCCGCAATTCGGGCTGATCCGCCACGCCACCAAGGCGTTCGACCTGCCCTGCCTGGAAATGGAAGGGTTCGAGGCGGACGATCTGATCGCCACCTATGCGCGGCTGGCTTGCGAGGCCGGCGGCGACACCACCATCATCTCCTCCGACAAGGACCTGATGCAGCTCGTCGGTCCGACCGTGTCGATGTACGACCCGATGAAGGACAAGGAGATCAACATCCCCGAGGTGATCGAGAAGTGGGGCGTGCCGCCGGAAAAGATGATCGACCTGCAGGCGCTGATGGGCGATTCGGTCGACAACATCCCCGGCGTACCTGGCATCGGCCAGAAGACCGCCGCCCAGCTTCTGGAGGAATTCGGCGACCTCGACACGCTGCTCGAGCGCGCTTCCGAGATCAAGCAGAACAAGCGCCGCGAGACGCTGATCGAGAACCGCGACAAGGCACTGATGTCGCGCGATCTGGTGCGGCTCAAGAACGACATTCCCGGCGTCGATGCGCTGGATACGCTGACGCTCCAGCCGCCGAACGGCCCCAAGCTGATCGCCTTCCTCAAGGCGATGGAGTTCACCACGCTCACGCGCCGCGTTGCGGAAGCCTCGGGCGCCGAGGCGGCGGAGATCGAGCCGGCCCATGTCGAGGTGCAGTGGGGCGATGACGCACATGGGCCGGACCTCGCCGTTCCCTCACCGGCCGAATCGGACGCGATGGAGAGCGGCGACGTCGCGCCCACCCCGCAGGCACGCGGGCCGGAGAACACGCCCGCGTCCCTCGCCGCCGCCCGCGCGGCGGAGGCCGTCGCCTCGAAGATCGATACCACCGCCTATGACTGCATCCGCGACATCGCGACGCTGCGCGAATGGATCGCCGAGGCACGCGAGGCGGGCGTTGTCGCTTTCGACACCGAGACGACCTCTCTCGACCCGATGCAGGCTGAGCTGTGCGGCTTCAGCCTTGCCACCCGGCCCGGGCGGGCGGCCTACGTGCCGCTGATCCACAAAGCGGGCGCGGGCGACCTTTTGGGCGGCGGGGTCGTGGATGGCCAGATTCCAGCGCGCGAAGCGCTTGCCGAGCTGAAGCCGCTGATGGAAGACCGCAGCGTCCTCAAGATTGCGCAGAACCTGAAATACGACCTCGTCATCATGCAGCGCCACGGCATCGACGTCGCGCCCTATGACGACACGATGCTCATTTCCTACGTGCTCGACGGCGGCTCCAACGGCAGCCACGGCATGGATGCGCTGTCGGAACGCTGGCTCGGCCATACGCCGATCGCATTCAAGGACGTCTGCGGTTCCGGCAAGGCGATGGTCACCTTCGACTTCGTCGATCTCGACAGGGCCACCTGCTATGCCGCCGAGGACGCCGACGTGACGCTGCGACTGTGGCGCGTTCTCAAGCCGCGCCTCGCCGAAAAGGGCCTCGTTTCCGTCTACGAGCGGCTGGAGCGCCCGCTGGTGCCGGTGCTCGGACGAATGGAACAGCGCGGCATCTCGGTCGACCGGCAGATTCTCTCGCGCCTCTCCGGCGATTTCGCGCAGGGTGCGGCCGCCCTTGAGGACGAGATCTACCAGCTTGCCGGTGAGCGCTTCACCGTCGGCTCGCCGAAACAGCTCGGCGACATCCTGTTCGGCAAGATGGGACTGCCGGGCGGCTCGAAGACCAAGACGGGACAGTGGTCGACCACGGCGCGCGAGCTTGAAGACCTTGCGGCCGCTGGCCACGAGCTGCCGCGCAAGATCGTCGACTGGCGGCAGCTCACCAAGCTGAAATCGACCTATACCGACGCGTTGCCGGGCTTCATCAATCCCGAGACGAAGCGCGTGCATACCTCCTACGCACTCGCATCCACGACCACCGGCCGGCTGTCGTCGTCGGACCCCAACCTGCAGAACATCCCGATCCGCACGGCGGAAGGCCGCAAGATCCGCACCGCCTTCATCGCCGAGCCCGGAAACCTGCTGATTTCCGCCGATTACAGCCAGATCGAGCTGCGCGTGCTCGCCCATGTCGCCGACATTCCGCAGCTGCGGAAAGCCTTCGACGACGGCATCGACATTCACGCGATGACGGCATCCGAGA
>JAEWFU010000261.1 GCA_023388675.1 Pseudomonadota bacterium
CGGAAGGTCGTCGCGTTTCAAGGCTTGCAATTTTTCCGCATATGGGGATCGAATGCGACACTGACGCATTGTGATGATCGAGGGACATCTGGAGGACCGGGAATGCGTTTCCTTTCAATTGCCAAGATTGCGGCCGGGCTGGCCGTCGTTGCCACCGTGCTGGCGGCCTGTGTCGTTGTGGAGGAGCCTGGCCCCGGCCCGCGGCCGCCGCGTCCCGACAGGCCGCCGGAAATGTGCACCCGCGAATACGCCCCGGTCTGCGGCGAGCGGCGCGGTCAGCGCGAAACCTTCTCGAATGCGTGCATGGCGCGGTCGGACGGTTATCGCATCGTGCACGGCGGCGAGTGCCGTCGTGAGCGCCCGCCGCAGCGGCCGCCGCAGGTGGGCTGCACGATGCAGTTCGACCCGGTCTGCGCCGTGCGCGGTCGTGAGCGCCGCACCTTCGGCAATGCCTGCTCGGCCCAGACGCAGGGCTATCGCGTGGTCAGCCAGGGCGAATGCCGCGGTGGCGGCGGTGGCGGCGGACGAGGCGAGCAGGCCTGCACGCGTGAATACGCGCCCGTCTGCGGAAGCAGACGTGGCGAGCGCCGCACTTTCGGTAATGCCTGCGAGGCTGAAAACGCCCGCTATCGCATCGAGCGCCCAGGCCCCTGCTAAGGCGCTGGCCTGACCGAAAAACGCCTGAGGCCCTCTCCGTTTTGTACGGCGAGGGCCTTTTTCGTCTTGAATTGCGGCCGGGGAGTCATCAATAAGGCCCCTCGAAGAAAAACCGCAATCGAGAAGGCGAAGAGTGGCGATTTACAAGGAACAGGGTTTCGCGGAACGCAGGCAGGCCGCGATGGACGCGCGCAAGGCGCTGCTGGAAAAGGCGAAGGCGAAGATGCCGTCCGCCGACGACCCGGCCGTGCAGGCAAGGCGGGCGGAGCGCAAGGCTGCTGCCGAGGCGCGCGCGCAGCGTCAGGCCGAACGCGAACGCGATAAGCGCGAGAAAGCCGAACGCGAGGCCCGGGAACGCGCCGAGCGCGAGGCGGCGGCTGAGGCTGCGGCAAAGGCCGAGGCCGAAGCCAAGGAAAGCGCCGAGAAGGACATGATCTCGCGGCTGCTGGCCGACGAGGCCGAGCGCAAGGCCAAGCGCGACGCGCGCTATGCCGCGCGCAAGGCGCGCAAGCGCTAGGCTGCCAATCGCGACCGGCACGGAAAGCGGCATGTCCGGTTGTGCGCTGCACATTCTTTGGGCTTGCGGGGCTCTGGCGGTCAAAATAAGCTTTTGCTGAACATCGAGTCCGGGATGAACCCGGTTCCGACCATCCAGAAGAGGCGCAAAAAATGACCACTCCCCGCAAGACGATCCTGGCTGCGGCGTCCATGCTTGCCATGACGGCCGGCGCGGCGCAGGCCGAGACCCTGACCATCTCGTGGTGGGGCTTCAACGGCGAGAAACTGGACCAGTACATCGTCCAGCCGTTTCAGGAAAAATGCGGCTGCGAGCTGGTGTTCGAGACCGGCAACAATGCCGACCGCCTCAACAAGGTGAAGATTCGCGGCGGCGCGGGCGTCGACGTCATCTACCTGACCGATTCGTTCTCGCAGCTCGGCGTTGAGGAAGGCCTCTTCCAGAAGATCGACCGCTCGAAGATCCCGAACATCGACGGGCTCTACGAACTGGCGCAGGACCCGCAGGGCGGCTATGGCCCGGCCTATACGATCGGCCGCGTCGGCATCGTCTACGATTCGGAGAAGGTGAACCCGCCGATCACGAGCTGGGCCGACCTGTGGCGCGAGGACCTTGCCAGCCAGGTGTCGCTGCCGGGCATTACTACCACCGCCGGACCGATGGTCGTCATGATCGCCGGCGAGAAGGCCGGAACGAACGCCTTCGATGACGCCGATCCCGCCTTTGCCGAGATCGAGAAGATCAAGCCCAACGTCGTGAAGAACTACAATACCGGCTCGGAGATGATCAATCTGTTCTCGACCGGCGAGATCACGGTGTCGCTGGCGCAGGACTTCGCGCTGGGTCAGCTTCAGGCTGCCGTGCCGAGCGTGGTCTGGGCCGATCTCGAGGACGGTGCGATCGCGACGCTGAACACGGTCAACATTCCGACGGGTGCGGCCAATGTCGAGCTGGCGCACGAGTTCATCAACTTCATCCTCGATCCCGAGCTGCAGAAGACGCTGGCGCAGAACGGCGTCGACGCGCCGGTCGCCGCTTCCGTCGAGCTGACGGAGGAGGAGGCCGCGCAGTGGACCTACGGCAAGGAGATGATCGACGGCCTCAAGCGCGTCGATTACTCGAAGATGAACCCGGCCAAGGATGCCTGGGTGGATCGCTGGAACGAGATTTTCGGGATGTAGGAGCGGCGGTTGGCGAGGGGCAAGCCTCGCCAACCGTGGTTTTGGGTGCGTCCTTCGAGGCTCGCTGCGCTCGCACCTCAGGATGAGGGGTGTTGTGCATCGAGCCGACAATGCAGCGGGTTCGACAAACCGCCATCTTCATCTTGAAGTGCCA
>JAEWFU010000503.1 GCA_023388675.1 Pseudomonadota bacterium
TTGGGCGGCTGGCCGCGTTCGTCGCGAACCCGTTTCATGATCGCGTTCAGGTCCGGCGCGCCGGAGCCCGGCTCCAGCGGCTGGTTGGCCAGATGGGGATCCAGCGGGCTGTCGAGCTCGACGCTCGGTGCCGCGCTTTCAGCCTGCTTTGCATCCGGTGCGTCGCCGGTCTCGCTCTGCTGCTCTTTCTGCTCGGTGCCAGCCTTGCGTCCCGAGAGCGCGCGCGTCAGGCCGCCGAGCATCGATACGCGCCCGCTGCCGGCCTTCGCGGTAGCGCCATCCGCATCGTTGCGAAGGGCATCGGCGGCGGCCTGTGCGGCTGCAGCAGCGGCGGTGCGCCTGGCTCCGCGGGCCGTATCCTTGTCGCCGGTGTTCGAAGCGATCACATCCGCCGCAGATATCGGCAATGCTTCGTTGGAAGGCTCGAGCGACGGGGTGCGGTCGGCGTCGAGAAGGGTCTGCCGCTGCGTAGCGGCGACCTTCGGCTCGCCAGTACCGCCGGCCTCGATCGTGCCGAGCCTCCCGACGATCTTCAGGAGCGTGTCGTGGATGGCCTCGAACGTCTTGGCGTTGCGATCGTCGGATCGACGCGTGAGCGCCTCCAGCGACTTCAGATCGTCCACGAGACCTGCGACCAGCGGCCCGTCGGTGCCTGCTCCCGCGAAGCGCCGAACCGTCTCTTCGGCCGCCTGTCTGGCGGCCTCGATCACATCCTTGCGGATTTCGACGATCGAATGCTCGATCTTGTCGAGCCGAGGACGGATATCTTCGTCCTCGCGTGCCGGCGAAGGCCTGGAAAGGTGCGATGTGAGATCTGCGATCTGGGACTCCAGGCTCCGGATCAGATCCTTGTCGAGGCCGGGCTGAAGCAGCGACGATTCGAGCTTGCTCGACATCGTATCCATGCGCGCTTCGAGCGAACGGATCGCCCGTTCGTCCGCTGGCGCTGCAGGCTGCTGCTCGAGCCGCGCGGCGAGATCAGCGAAACGTGCGTCCATCGCCTCGATGAAGCGGGCGTCATGGGCGGCATCCGCACCGCTGCCGTCGAGGCGTGACGCGACGCTTTCCAGCCTCCGCTCCAGGTCACGGAAAAGGACCTGTCCTTGGGCGACGGAATCCTCATGGCGCTGTTCAAGCATCGTCGAGATCGAGGCGAACCGATCCTCGAGCCCGCGGAAAGCATGGTCGATGTCCGGCTGCGCCGGGGCCTGCTCGAGCTTGTAGGAGATCGTGTCGATCCGCTCGGCGAGGCGCTCGATGACCTGCTCGGGCAGGTCTACGCGCTGGGAGATGTCCTCGATACGGTTGGACAGCGCCGCGAGTTGGTCGACAAGCACGCCGGACTGGCTCCCCCCGGCGGATTCGTCGAGCTGGCGGGCCAGCGCGGAAATGCGCGCCTCGATGCGCTCGAACGGTTCCGGGTCGAACGCGCTCGCGCGGCTGGAGCCGGACGAGGCCGCCACGGCGCGGGAAATTTCGTTGAGCCGCTCCTCGATCGCGTCGAGCGCTTCCGGGCCGATGCGATCCTGCTGATGGGCAAACTGGTCGACCGTCGTCGCCAGGATTTTCATCTTGTCTTCCAGCGAGCGCAGCGCGACTGACGTGGGCAGCGCATTGACGGCCTCGCCGATCTGCTCCAGCCGCGTGCTCAGCGCCTGCAGCGCCGGGTCGTCGACGTTGCCGCCGCCGACATTCGAGACCTGGCTGGCGATGTCGCTCCAGCGCTGGTCGAACTCACTCCACCGGCGATCGAACGATTGCACCGTATCTTCCCGGGCCAGCTTGCCGAGGGCGTTCTTTACCTGCTCCATTTCGAGGCGAAGCATGTTGACCTGCCGGTCGTCGCTTTGCTCGGCGAGCTTGTGGATCATGCCGGACAGGCGTTCGAACTCCGCGCGGAGATCTGCTGTCTGGCTCGCCGAGCCGGAACGCTGCAATGCGTCCTCGATTTCCTTTTTGAGCGCGGTGAACTCGCGGCGCAGGCCGGAGCCCATCTGGTCGCGCAAGTCGCGGCGAAGGGCGCTCAGCTCCGAGGACAGGTCAGCAGTGGACAGGCGATCCTCGCGCCAGGCGCGTTCATAGTGATCGGGGCGCGGGTCACGAGACGGCTGGCGATGAAGATCGTGGCGATCATCGTAGGGTCTGCGGATCCTCGTCTCCAACTCGTCCAGACTGCTGGCAATGTCTTCGAGCGACGTGCTGGCCTTGCGCCGGCGACCTGCATTGATCGAATCGAGATAGGAGCGTCTGTTGTTCATCGAAACGTCCGTCGCCGCTGATCGCCGGAAAGCCGGCGGGTTGCTCATTCTTGCTCGAAGGTTTCCCGGCGTTTCGCCAGTATCGGCAGCAGTACTGGGTTCCCCTCGGCGGAAGGCTCCGTAAGCAACGAAAAACAGGATAACCACGGGACTCCGTCCTGCGCACAATTCGCCGAACGTGGTAAACAAGCCGTTAACCAAAATTACCATTTCGCTTATCCCGGCTTGGGAAGCGCGCTGCCTGCGGCAGGATTTCGCACTTGCAGCATAACTTATATGCGCCTATATCCGCGCCAACCGACGGGTCGCGTTGCGAACCGTTTTTCGACGTTTGGTCCACTTGATCGGATGCTTGTTCGCCCCACTCGCATCCAATCGGCGCTTCTGCGGCGAGCCGAAGCGCAACGCACGGGGAATTTTGGAATGATGAACATGATGCCGGCCAGCGAAAGCATGGCCAATGCGTCGGAGCTTTCCGACGGCTACATACGTATCGGCGACATGGCCAAGCAGTTCGACGTGACGCTGCGCACCCTTCGCTTCTACGAGGACAAGGGTCTGCTGAACCCGAAGCGCGAGGGCAATACGCGCCTCTACACGCAGCGCGACGTGACCCGCCTGAAGCTGATCATGCTCGGCCGCAAGGTCGGTTTCTCGCTGCGCGAGGTCAAGCAGATCATGGACATGTACGATCCCGATTCCGGCAACGCGAAGCAGCTTCGTACGCTGCTCGACAAGTCCGAGCGCCAGCTCGGCCGGCTGGAAAAGCAGCGCCTCGCCATCGAGGACGCGATCGGCGACCTGAAGAGCGCGATGAACACCTGGCGTTCCGCACTTGCGTTGCGGCAGGCTTCCGCCTGATCGCCGGGCACTGAGAGCAATTTAGAAAGGGCCGCTTCGAGCGGCCCTTTTCTTTTGGATCAACCCTCCGGCTTCCAGAGCATCTCGCGCGTGCTCATGTCGAGGAAGGTGGCGTGACGCTGCAGGATTGACCGCAATCCCGGCCCCATCATCGCATCGGGAAGCGGCGTAAAGCCATTCCGGCGGAACCAGGGCCCATTCCAGCGGGGCTGGCGGAATGTCGCCAGGACTGTGCCGGGAAGCCCCGACTGGCGCGCCTTTTCTTCCGCAGTAGCGAGCAGCGCGGCACCAATGCCTCGCCCGGACAGGTCCGGCTCGACCATGATGCTGGCGATATAGTTGAGACCGTCGATCGGCTGCATCAGCACGTAGCCCGCCAGGCGATCCTCGACTTCCGCCACGACGGTTTCACCGGTCGAGAAACGCTCGGCCGCGATGGCCGGCGCGGTGAGCGTGAAGCCGAAACCGTCGAGCGAGCGGTAGCGTTCATGGGCGTTGCGTTCGATGCACCGCAGCGCTTCGATCTCGTCGCGGCGGTGCGGGCGCAGTGCTATGTCGCTCGTTTGCATGGTCTGGTTCCGATGGAGGAGGCGGCCATTAGCGCAGCTTTGTGACAGGCGGCGGACAGGCGGAAGCCGCGATGGAAAATTGCCGCATCCTCACAATTGACGTTTACGCAAACGTCAATTGTTGATAATGTGCTTTCGGATCCTGGCTTCGCCGTGGAACGATCCCGCGCGGCGAAGATTTGCCCGACCTTTGGAGGACTTTTCATGCCGACCTACAAGGCGCCCGTCGCGGACACCCTGTTCGTTCTCAATGATGTGCTTGGCTACGAGCGCTATGCCAACCTGCCCGGCTTTTCCGATGCCGGCCCGGATGTGCTCGAAGCGATCCTCGAAGAGGCGGCAAGGCTTGCCGAAAACGTCATGCATCCGCTTAACCGCGTGGGCGACGAGCAGGGCTGCACGCGCAACGCCGACGGTTCGGTGACGACGCCGAAGGGCTTCAAGGAAGCCTACGACCAGTATCGTGAGGGCGGCTGGATGGGGTTGTCGGTGCCGGCCGAATATGGTGGCCAGGGTCTGCCTTATGCGGTTCACACCGCGCTGGGCGAATATCTGTCTTCGGCCAACATGGCGCTGATGATGTATCCGGGCCTGACACAGGGTGCGATCGCGGCGATTCTTGCGCACGGCTCGGACGAGCAGAAGCAGACCTTTGTACCGAAAATGACCGAAGGTGTCTGGACCGGCACCATGAACCTGACCGAGCCGCATTGCGGCACCGATCTCGGCATGCTGCGCACCAAGGCTGTGCCTGCCGGCAACGGCAGCTACAGGATTTCCGGCCAGAAGATCTTCATCTCGGCCGGCGAGCATGACATGAGCGAGAACATCATCCATCTGGTGCTGGCCCGCATCGAGGGCGCGCCGGAGGGCGTGAAGGGCATCTCGCTGTTCATCGTGCCGAAGTTCAAGCTGGATGCAGACGGCAACCCCGGCGAGCGCAACGCGGTGTCCTGCGGCTCCATCGAGGAGAAGATGGGCATTCACGGCAACTCGACCTGCGTGATGAACTATGACGAGGCCGAGGGGTATTTGATCGGCCAGGAGAATGGCGGCCTCAAGGCCATGTTCGTGATGATGAACGAAGCGCGCCTGGGCGTCGGGCTGCAGGGTCTCTCGATGGGCGAGATCGCCTATCAGAATGCCGTGGCCTACGCGAAGGAGCGTATTCAGGGTCGCTCGCTTTCCGGCCCCAAGGCCCCCGACAAGAAGGCCGACCCGATCATCGTCCACCCGGACATCCGCCGCAAGCTGATGGTGATGCGCGCGTTCAACGAGGCCGGCCGCGCGCTGGTGCTGTGGACCGCGCTCAAGTCCGACGTCGCGCATCGTTCGGGCGACGAGAACGACCGTCAGACGGCCGACGATCTGCTCGGCCTGATGACCCCGATCATCAAGGGCGTGCTGACCGACAAGGGCTTCGAGCACGCGGTCATGGCGCAGCAGGTGTTCGGCGGACATGGCTACAT
>JAEWFU010000026.1 GCA_023388675.1 Pseudomonadota bacterium
CCTGCCGAAACACGCCCGCCGTTTCGCCCGCTGGCGGGCGCGGCGCGATCGCGCGGTCGCGGCCGGACGCGTCCGCCGCCTGCCGCCCCTGCGCCCCGGCCGCCCGCCCGGTGCGCGGCGCGGCTCCACCCGCGAGGTCCACGAAGTCCTCGCCGACCTGCAATGGTTCGCCCACCAGGCGCTTGCGCGACCCGACACTTCATAAGTGAAACAAAACCCACAACTAAACCACTACCCCAACTATCTCCGCGAGCAGGTCGTTCAGCCTCTCGCGGTAGCCGTTTTCGGCCGAGCGGCGGTTCTCGTCGGAGGTCATCGCCACGGTCAGAGACAGCGCCGGCACGATATAGGCCATCTGCCCGCCATGGCCCCAGGCGAAGCGCACCTCCTGCCCGCCGATCTCGTGCAGGAACCAGCCATAGCCGTAGCGGTAGCCGTTGAAGGGCGAGCGCGTGCGCGGCTGCCACGACTGCTCGATCCAGCCGGCCGGGACGATGCGGGTGCCGTCGGGCGCGCGCCCGCCATTGCGGTAGAGTTCGCCGAAGGCGGCGAGCGAGCGCGTCGACATCGCCATCTGGTTGCCGCCGAGATAGATGCCCTGCGGGTCGCGCTCCCAGCCACCGATGGCAAAGCCCTCCAGCGGGTCGAACCAGTCGCGCGCCAGCGCCAGCATGGTGCGGCCGCTGACGCGGGTCAGGATCGCCGAAAGCAGGTGGGTCGAGCCGGTCGAATAGAGCATGCGCCCGCCCGGCTCGTCCTCGAAGGGCATGGCGAGTGCGGCCCGCACCCAGTTGGGGCTCGCCACCCAGCGCCCGTAATTCGGGCCCGACGTGCGCCCCAGCCCCGCCTGCATCGACAGCAGGTTGCCGATGGTGATCCGCTCCAGAAGCGGATCCGGATCGGCCGGCAGTTCGGCGCGCAGCAGCGGCGCGATCGGCTGGTCCGGCCCTTCGAGCAACCCCTTGTCGATGGCGATGCCCACCATCGCCGAGACCACCGACTTGGAGGCCGACTTGATGTTGGTGGGGTCGCCCGGCGCATGGCCGCGATAGCCGCGCTCGGCGATCGTGCGTCCGTCGCGGCACACCACCACCGCCTTCAGCGGCTCCAGCGCCTCGGCCCGTTCCAGAATGGCGGCGACGGCTTCGGCCGTGGCCTCCTCTTCCTCGGCGTGCGCGGCGGGCGCAAGCGGCAGCAGCAGGGGAAGGGCGAGCGCGGTGCGGCGGGTGATGCGGATCATGTTTTGCAGCTAGGCGAAACCGGCGGCGAAATCACGGTTCCTTCCGCCGATTCACGGCAAGTTTATCGGGCTGCGTGGACGGGCAGCCTATTCGGCCGGCGGCACCGGGCAGCTCATGTCGCCTTCCTCGCAGTCGAGATAGGCCTTGAGCTGTTCCGTCCGCGCCTCGGTCAGCGTCGCCTCGCAGCCGGCCATGATCATCGGGTAGATGCTGCCGCCCTCGGCGCTCTTTGCCTGGAAGGCGCACTCGCCGTCGCGGAAGGCGATCCAGGCACGCTGGGCCGCGGTCAGCGCCGTCCTCGTCTCGTGATCGCTCCCGATCCGGCGGACGACCTCGTGATAGGCAGCGTTGAGGGCCTTGTCGGCGGTCTCGAATTCCTTGCCCGCGCAGGCGTTCATCGTTGCCTGGTCCTGCGGGTCGGCGCATTCGTCAGCGACGGCAGGCAGGGTCGCGCCGCACAGCGCGACAACGGAAAGGATCAGCAGCTTTCGCGACGACGTCATCGGTTTCCCCCTTGGTTTGTTGATCAGGACGATTTCGGCAACCGCGTGCGCGCCGGCCGCAGTCCCGTCTCCTCCAGCAGGCCCTTGCGCTTGGCATCGTAATAGTAGCCGCGCGAATAGAAGCGCACTGCGAGGTCGTGATCTCCGGCGGCGGTGATATAGGCGCCGCGCAGATATTTGCCCGCATACATCAGGTTCGTCTCGGCATCGAGCAGGCCTTCAGGCGTGCCGCGGTAACCCATGGTGCGCGCCGTCTGCGGCAGGATCTGCATCAGCCCCCAATAGGGCCCGTTGCGCGCGGCGGGATTGAAGGTGCTTTCCCGTTCGACCACGCGGCGCAGCAGGGAGACGGGGATTTCGTGTTGTGCGGCGTAGCGGGCGATCAGCGCATCAAGCTCGGGGCTACGTGGCGCCACCGCCTTGCCGGGCTTGAACACTGCCGCGGCCGGGCTATCCGGCGTCGGCCCTGCAAACGCGCTCGTCACGACGGCATCCGCCGATGCGTCGGCTGAGAACGCAGGCAGCGTCTCCACCGTTTCGGGCAGGACCGGATCGGAACCGGCGAACGACATTCCGGGCTCGAGGCCGAGATCGGTCGAGGTGCATCCGGATGCGACCGCGGTAAAGAGCAGCGCGCCGGCGGCGATTGTGAAGCGGAAACGAGGCAAGGCCGCGCCCATCATTCGTTGATTTCGTGATCCCACCCTAGGTTGCCTTAACCGAAACCGAGTGGCGAAGCAACGTCGCGCAACGCGCTTGCTGGTCGCAGATCGACGGCGGTAGAGTGGGACCCGTGTCCAACCGGGAGACTTCCTATGCCGAACCACCTTCATGGCCTTGCACTCGCTTCCGCGCTCTGCGTCGCTTCCGTCCCTGCGCTGGCTGCCGAGGAGACGATCTCGTTTGACGTTGAAGGCATGAAAGTCGTCGGCACGCTCAACCTGCCCGATGGTGTGAACAATCCGCCCGCGATCCTGCTTCTGCATGGCTTCACCGGCACGCGCGACGAGCTGGAAATCCCGGCCGTCGGTGAAGGCATCTTCGCACGTGCTGCGCGCATGTGGGCCGAAAAAGGCATCGCCAGCCTGCGCATCGACTATCGCTTCAATGGCGAGAGCGACGGCGACTTCGCCGACTCCACGTTGCACGCCCACATCGCCGACGGGCTTGCCGCGCTCGACTGGCTGGCGAGGTCCGGCCGCGTCGACGACGATCGGCTTGCACTGGTCGGCTGGAGCATGGGCGGCGCGGTGGGCGCAGCGGTGGCCGGCCGCACCGAGCACGATCTCGACGCGGTCGCGCTGTGGGCTCCGGGCGTCAACATGGCGGCCTCCATCACCATGATGTTCGGACCGGAGACCGTGAAGAAAGGTCTCGCCGGCGGCGATACGCCCGTCACCGCAACGCTTCCCTGGGGCGACAAGATCGAGCTGAAGCCGGCATTCTTCCAGAGCCTGTTCGAGGTCGATCCCGTCGCCGAGATCACCGAATATGACGATCCGCTTTTCGTCGCCGTCGGCACCAGGGACGACGTGGTGTTTCCGCAGCCGGCCTCCGGCCAGATCCTCCTCGACTATCGCGACGACGACGATGACGATGCCACGCTGTTCGTCCGCGAGATGGACCATGTCTTCAATGCGTTTGACGGCGTGGAGCAGGTCGACGAACTGATCGGCGCAACCGGCGACTTCATCAGCAAGCATCTGGACGACTGACACAGAACATCCGCCGTGCAACAAGTGTCAGGAGCGTGCGGCGTGACGCTATGTTCCCTCTATGTTCCAAGTCGCCGTTGTGATAGGTTTCTGCTTGAGTCGAAATAGGCAGGGTCGATGAGCGAAGCCCCTTCCCAGCACCATCTCGTATTCGAGACGGAGCTCGGTTTTGTCGCCGTTGCGTGGAGCCAGATGGGATTGACTCATCTGGCTCTGCCCCAGCGGAGCCGCGAGAGCGCCGAGCGTCGTACGGCGCGCTGGCCTGCCAGTGCCGTTGCGACGCTGGAAGAGGCGCCGGCCTTTGTCGACGAGGCAATTGCGCTCATCCGCCGTTACGCGCAGGGCGAGACGATCGACTTTTCAGCACTGCCACTGGACCTGACCGGCATCGACCCTTTCCGGCGGTCGATCTACGCGGCAGCGCTCAAGCTGGCTCAAGGCGAAGTCACCACCTATGGCGAGCTGGCCGACCGCGCCGGCTTTCCGAAGATGGCGCGCGAGACGGGCGCCGCACTGGGCCGCAACCCGCTGCCTCTCGTCGTCCCATGCCATCGCATCCTTGCCGCCGGCGGCAAGATCGGCGGTTTTTCGGCACCCGGCGGGAGTGTCACCAAGGAAAGGCTGCTCTCCCATGAGGGCGTGCAGCTAGGCCCGCCTCCGCCGGCACAGGCCTCCTTCGCTTTCTGAAGCATCGGGCGCTCGGACGAACGCCTGCTGCTCTTGGCAGAACCTTCCGGCTTTCCCCAAGCTTGCCGCCGCCGTGCTGCGCGCATGTTTGTTTCTTGTGAATAGAAAGAAAGCTGACATAATTAACCCATCGATTCGACTGGCTTGGGTCGATGAGTCCTTTTCTCCCGGTATTCGTCCTGTATCCCCCGAGTTCTCCTGGTTCCGGGTACGCGCGCATGCGTCACCACCATAAGAACAGAACGACAGGGATCGAAAACAATGCTTCTTCCATCCGATGACTGTGCCAAGCGTCGGCTGACGGAACCAGCCGAACTCACGGTTGCCGCGGAATTTCTGATTTCGCGGGGTTTCGGAAGCGACGAGATCGCCGTCCAGCTTTCGCGCTTCTATTATGTCGACATCGACGCGTTGAACGACGTGGTTTCAAACATAAGCGAACACGGTCAGAAGGCCAGGTGGAAGCAGGTCGCCTGACCAGCCCCTTGAAGAACGCGGCAGCGGTGCCCACATAGGGCGTGTTCCTGCTGGTCGCGCCGTGAGGCGCTTGACCGGTCTTTCCTCGAAAGATGGCGCAAAGCGCCGGCGGGAACCTTCGGCAATCACGGCTGGCCGCATGCGCCATCGACCCGGGTCGGTGATGGCGCGGCAAGTCACGGATGTACTGGCGGCCCCGCCTCGCGCGCGGCCGGCCTGGTTGCCCTGAATGACTTCCAGCCCGGATATGTCAGATACGCTTGCCGCTGCCGGCGTCGAACAGGTGCGCCATGCCGGCATCGATTGCCAGCGGCAGCACGTCGCCATCGGCAACGCGGGCCGTTCCAGGCAATCGCGCGATCAACTCGCCGGCGCGCGCATCCCCGTCGACCGGATAGCCATGGGCAAGCGTGTCGGCTCCGAGCGCCTCGACCGCCGTAACTTTCATTTCGATGTCGGCATTGTTGCGCGCCGAAACCAGCGTGAGATGCTCCGGCCGCACACCGAGCAGGACCTTGCGACCGGCTTCCGGCAAGCTCGTTTCGCGTGGCTTGAGGGTCCCGCCGGCGGCCAGCTTCAGGCCCTTGCCCTTTTCGCCGCCTTCGGCAGCGAGCAGGTTCATCGCAGGCGACCCGATGAAGCCCGCGACGAAGATGCTCGCCGGCTTCTCGTAGATCGCGATCGGCGTGTCGACCTGTTCTGCGAGCCCCTGGTTCATCACCACCAGCGTATCGGCAAGCGTCATGGCTTCGACCTGATCGTGCGTAACATAGACGCTGGTGACGCCGAGCGAGCGCTGCAGGTTCTTGATCTCGATGCGCATCTGGCCGCGCAGCTTGGCGTCGAGATTGCTGAGCGGCTCATCGAACAGGAACGCTTTGGGGCTGCGGACGATGGCGCGGCCCATGGCCACGCGCTGGCGCTGGCCGCCGGAAAGCTCGCGCGGGCGCCGTTCCAGCAGTTCGGCAAGACCGAGCGTGGCGGCCGCATCGCGCACGCGCCGGTCGATCTCGTCCTTGTCCATGCCGCGGTTGCGCAGCCCGTAGGCCATGTTGTCGTAGACCTTCATATGCGGGTAGAGCGCATAGTTCTGGAACACCATGGCGATGTCGCGTTCGGCCGGCCCCAGCGTGTTGACCACCTTGTCGCCGATCGACACCGTGCCGGAGGTGATTTCCTCAAGCCCCGCGATCATGCGCAGCAGGGTCGATTTCCCACAGCCCGAGGGGCCGACGAGCACGCACATCGCGCCGTCGGGAATGTCGATCGAGATGCCTTTCACGGCCTCGACGCGGCCGCCATAGGTCTTTCTTACGTCTTTGAGTTCGACGGTCGCCATGGACGTTGATTTCTCACTTCTCGGTTTCGACGAGGCCCTTCACGAACCAGCGCTGCATGAACAGGACCACCAGGATCGGCGGCAAGATCGCGAACACCGAGGTCACCATCACGAGGTGCCATTCCGTATCCGCATCGGCAAAGGAGATCATCTTCCTGAGCGCGATGACGATCGTATTCATGTCGTTGCTGTTGGTGACGAGCAGCGGCCAGAGATACTGCGTCCAGCCGTAGATGAACATGATGACGAACAGGGCCGCCAGATTGGTCTTCGACAGGGGCATCAGGATGTCCTTGAAGAAGCGCCACGGACCCGCGCCGTCGACGCGCGCCGCCTCCACCAACTCGCCCGGTATGGTCATGAAGAACTGGCGGAACAGCAGCGTCGCGGTCGCCGACGCCATCAGCGGCAGGATGAGGCCGGTATAGGAATCGATCAGGCCGAGGTCGACCATGACCTTGTATGTCGGCAGGATGCGCACTTCGACCGGCAGCATCAGCGTGATGAAGATCACCCAGAAGAAGAACATGCGGCCAGGGAAGCGGAAGAAGACGATCGCGAAGGCCGACAGCACCGAAATCACGATCTTGCCGATGGCGATGCCCAGCGCCATCACGGTGGTGTTGAACAGCAGCGTGCCGACACCGACCCCGCCGATGCGGCCGACCCCTCCGAACAGCGCCTCGTAGTAGTTGTCGAGGAAATGGGGGCCCGGCAGCAGCGGCAGCGGCGGGCGCAGGATCGTCTGCAGCGAATGGGTCGAGGCGACGAATGTGTAGTAGATCGGGAAGGCGACGATGAGCACCCCGACGATCAGGATCGCATGGGCGATGTAGCGCGACCTCCGGCTGATGCCGAGCATCGCGCCTTCCTCGCGCCGGCCGAGAACCGCCGCCGCCGATTGCTGGGTGCCGGCCTCAGCCATAATGCACCTTCCTTTCCACGTAGCGGAACTGGATGGCCGTCAGCGCGATGACGATGACCATGAGGATCACCGACTGGGCGGCGGAATCGCCAAGGATGAGATTGACGAAGCCGTCGTTGTAGACCTTGTAAACCAGCGTCTCGGTGGCCTTGCCCGGCCCGCCGCCGGTGACGGCATGAATGATGCCGAACGTGTCGAAGAACGCATAGGTCGTGTTGATGACCAGCAGGAAGAAGGTCGTCGGCGCCAGAAGCGGGAAGACGATCGTCCAGAAGCGCTTGGTCTCGCCCGCGCCGTCGATCGCGGCAGCCTCGATCAGCGTCTTGGGGATCGCCTGCAACCCCGCGACGAAGAACAGGAAATTGTAGGAAATCTGCTTCCAGGCAGCCGCGGCGATGACCAGCACCATCGCCTGGTCGCCGCGCAGCAACGGGTCCCACTGATAGCCCGACGAGCGCAGCATGTAGGCGAAGGAGCCCATCGCGGGATTGAACATGAAGAGCCACACCATGCCGGCGATGGCCGGCGCGATGGCGTAGGGCCAGATCAGCATCGTGCGGTAGATGCCCCTGCCCCGAATGATCTTGTCCGCCATCACCGCCAGCAGCAGCGCGATCGCCATCGCGACGAAGGCGACGGCTACGGAAAACACGGCGGTATTCTGCAGCGCGTTGATGTAATTCGGCTCGCTCAGCACACGGCGGAAATTCGCCAGCCCCACGAAGGTGCTGCGCAGCCCGAACGGATCCTCCCGCAACACCGACTGATAGAGCGCCTGGCTCGCCGGCCAGTAGAAGAAGATGCCCACGATCACGAGTTGCGGCGCGATCAGCAAGTACGGGAGGATCTTGTTGGGAAAGGTGACGCGCGGACTGGACAACGGGGCCCTCCGGAAAAGAACGCGATGCGCCCCTCATCCCCCTGCCGGGACCTTCTCCCCGTAACAACGAGGAGAACGGTCCGAAGGACGGCCGCAACGCTGACGACCGCCCTCTCCCCGCGCGCGGGGAGAGGGTAAGGGTGAGGGGCTGCGTCGGCTGCTAGTTGCCGATCGCCTGCTGGATGGCCGCATTGCCGCGTTCGACCGCCTTGTCGAGCGCCTCCTGCGCGGTCTGGTCGCCGGCGAGCATCTTCTCGAACTCCTCGTTCTCGATGTCGCGCACCTGCGGCAGGTTGACGAGGCGCACGCCCTTGGAGTTGGCCGTCGGCTCCTTGCCCATCATCTGCTGGATCGGGATCTCGCGGCCCGGATTCTCGTCGTAGAACCCGGATGCCTTGGTCGCCTCATAAGCCTCGAGCGTCACCGGCAGGTAGCCGGAAACCTCGTGGAGGCGCTGCTGGATCTCGGTCTGCGACAGGAATTCGAAGAAGGCCGCGACGCCCTTGTATTCGTCGTCCGACTTGCCGCCGAACACCCAGAGGCTCGCACCGCCGGGGATCGTGTTCTGCGGAGCACCTTCCAGATCGTCATAGTAGGGAAGCTGGCCGAGGCCGTAGTTGAGGCCGGACTTGAGCACGTCGCCCAGACCACCGGATGATTCCGTCATGATCGCGCACTCGCCCGACAGGAAGAGCTGCTTGGCTTCGGAGGTGCGGCCGCCATAGCGGAACGTATCGTCCTTGGCGAGATCGGCGAAATTCTGGAAGTGACGTGCGAACGGCT
>JAEWFU010000056.1 GCA_023388675.1 Pseudomonadota bacterium
GGACAATGGCTGTACCAAAAAGAAAGACCTCGCCGTCGAAGCGCGGCATGCGTCGCGCCGCCGACGCGCTCAAGGCCCCGACCTATGTCGAGGACAAGAATTCCGGCGAACTGCGCCGCCCGCACCACATCGACCTGAAGACCGGCATGTATCGCGGCCGCCAGGTGCTGGAGCCGAAGGAAGGCTGAGCGAAAGCCGGTCTATCCATGGATTGAAAGGACCGGCCTTGTGCCGGTCCTTTTCGTTTTCGGGGGGCCGTCTAGCGTGTTGCGTTTGTGATCCAGGGGGTCCTGACTTCGATTGTCTGCGCTGCCCCTCACCTGCCTGCCGGCATCCTCTCCCCGTGAACGGGGAGAGGATGCGCCTGCCGCTTGCCCCACGTCAGTTCTTCAACGTTGATTGTTGGCGAAAGCGGAGATGGAAGCCGTCTTCTCCCCGTTTACGGGGAGAAGTGCCCGGCAGGGCGATGAGGGGCAGCGCAGACGACCAAAGATGACGCGCTTCCAGTGGAAGACGTAAAGCGCGGCCTGCCTAGCTTTCCTTCGCCATCTCGCGCAGGCGGAACTTCTGGATCTTGCCGGTCGAGGTTTTGGGGATCTCCGCGAAGATCACCGTGCGGGGACATTTGAAGCGGGCCAGCAGCGCGCGGCAATGCGCGATGATCTCGTCTTCGGTCGCGCTACGGCCCGGCTTCAATTCTACATAGGCGATGGGTGTTTCGCCCCATTTGTCGTCCGCGCGCGCCACGACGCCACAGGACGCTACCGCCGGGTGCTTGTAGAGTGCGTCCTCGACCTCGATCGACGAGATATTCTCTCCGCCCGAGATGATGATGTCCTTCGAACGGTCCTTGAGCTGGATGTAGCCGTCCGGGTGCATCACGCCGAGATCGCCCGAGTGGAACCAGCCGCCGGCAAATGCCTCGTCGCTGGCGGCCTTGTTCTTCAGGTAGCCTTTCATGACGATGTTGCCGCGGAACATGACCTCGCCGATTGTCGTTCCGTCGGCGGGTGTTTCTTCCATCGTCTCCGGGTCCATGACGGTCAGGCCCTCGAGCGCGGCATAGCGCACGCCCTGGCGTGCCTTCCTAGCGGTGCGAGCATCCTTGTCGAGTTGATCCCAGTCCTCGTGCCATTCGTTGACGACGGCCGGACCGTAAGTCTCGGTCAGTCCGTATAGATGGGTAACAGCAAAGCCGGCGTCGGCCATGCCGGACAGCACCGCTTCCGGCGGCGGAGCGGCAGCGGTGTTGAAGGTGACGGTTTGCGGAAATTCCCGCTTCTCGTCATCAGGGGCGTTGATGAGCGTCGACATGACGACCGGCGCGCCGCAGAGGTGGGTTACGCCATGGTCGGCGATGGCGTCGTAGATGGCCTTCGCCCGGACCCAGCGCAGGCAGACATGGGTGCCGCCGGTGACGGCAAGCGTCCACGGGAAGCACCAGCCGTTGCAGTGAAACATCGGCAGGGTCCAGAGATAGACCGGATGTCTGCCCATGCCAGCATGGATGGTGTTTGCATAGGCCATCAGCGCCGCGCCGCGATGGTGGTATACGACACCCTTGGGGTTGCCGGTGGTGCCCGACGTGTAATTGAGCGCGATCGCGTCCCATTCGTCGTCCGGCATCGCCCAGGCGAAGTCTTCGCCGCCGGATGACAGGAACGCCTCGTAGTCGCTGTCGCCGATGCGCTCGCCCTTCGGATAGGGCGCGTCGTCGCCATAATCGGGGTCGTCATAGTCGATAACGAACGGCCTGACCGTCGCCAGCGCCAGCGCTTCCTTCATCACGCCCGCAAATTCGCGGTCGACGATCAGTACCTTGGTTTCCGCATGGTCGAGCTGGAAAGCGATGATCGCCGCATCGAGGCGCGTGTTGAGCGAATGCAGCACCGCCTTCACCATCGGCACGCCGAAATGCGCCTCCAGCATCGGCGGCGTGTTGGACAGCATCACCGAAACCGTTTCGCCCTTGCCGATGCCTTTCCTGGCAAGCGCCGACGCCAGCTTGAGCGAACGCCGCCAGAACTCCCGATAGGTGGTGCGGGAAGCGCCGTGAATGATGGCGACCTGGTCGGGGAAGACTTTTGCAGCACGCTCCAAATAGGAAAGCGGCGTGAGCGGCTGGTAGTTCGCGGCGTTTTTGTCGAGGTCGAGCGCGTAGGGATTGGTCATGCAGGGCTCCTTCACGCCGCGATTATGCACACGGCGCGACGGCGGTCATCAGGGTTGCGCCCATATCTCGAAAGCGCCGTCCCACACCAGCTTGGCGCCGACGACCAGTACCATGCCGTACATGAAGGGATAGAAGATTTCCGGTTTCATGCGGCGCACGATCCACGCTCCCGCAAGCGTTGCCAGTGGAGCAATGGGCATGAGCACCAGAGAGGCGGTGACGTTGGTGGCGTCGAACTGGCCAAGGGCGAAATAGGGAATCAGCTTCACCGCGTTGACGACGGCGAAGAAGATGACGCTGGTGCCGACGAACAGCGCCGGTCGCTGCCCGAGCGGCAACGCATAGACCTGATAGGGCGGGCCGCCTGCATGAGCGACGAAGCTGGTGAAGCCGCTGACGATGCCCCAGAAGCCCGCCCGCACCGGGCTGTGTTCGCTCGGCCGCTCGACGGTAGCCATGCCCTGCGTTGCCCACCGGGCGAAGAACGCGATTGCCACGAGCCCGACGATGAGCCTCACAGCGCCGGTGGTCACCACCGCCGCCGTCAGCCAGCCGAGCCCGATGCCCAGCATCGCCGCCGGGAGCATCAGCCTGAGCGTCACGGGGTCTCGCTCGCCACGCCAGGTCCACAGCGAGACGATGTCCATGACGACGAGGATCGGCAGCAGGATCGCTGCCGCCTGCACGGGGGAAACCACCAGCGCCATCAACGGCACGCCGATAAGCGCCATCGCGCCGCCCAGCCCGCCCTTCGACAGGCCGACGAGCACCACCGCCGGAACGGCGGCGGCGTAGAACCACGGATCGGAAAGCAGCGGGACCATTGCGGGCGGGAACTAGCCTTTCGGCGCAAGCCATAGCTGCTGCGGCTGACTTTGGCGAGGCCCACCGCGCCGCAAAAGGAAAGGCGGCCGCGAATGCGACCGCCTATCCGAAACTACCTGACTTGCGCTTCGCCAGG
>JAEWFU010000275.1 GCA_023388675.1 Pseudomonadota bacterium
CGCCGAAGCTGCCGCCGGGCATCACCGCGACCTTTTCGGCTTCCAGCAGCGCCCAGGCGAAGGCCTCGCAGTCGGGTTCCAGCGCCGAGACGTCGAGCATCACATACATGCCGCCTTCCGAGCCGCGAACCGTCACGTCGTTCATGCCCCGGATCGCGTCGACGAACACGGTCCGCCGCTTGGCATAGCGCTCCGCGATGTCGGCGACGCCGTGGCCGTTCTCCAGCGCATCGACGGCCGCGCGCGAGATGAAGTCCGGCAGCCCGTAGGTGGAAACGAGATTGAGGCTGATGAGCATGGTGACGAAGTCTTCCGGCCCGGTCAGCCAGCCGATGCGCCACCCCGTCATGCCATGGCTCTTCGACATCGAATTGACCACCAGCGTGCGCTCCTCCATGCCCGGCAGGGCCCGTGGCGAAACGTGCTTCCGCGCGCCGGCGATGGTCCAGTAGACCTCGTCGGAAATCAGCCACAGATCGTGTCGCCGGCAGATGTCCGCGATGCCTTCCAGTGTCTCTTGCGTATAGACCGCGCCGGTCGGGTTGTTGGGTGTGTTGATGAGGATCGCCCGCGTTCGCGGCGTTATCGCGGCCTCGATCGCTGCCGCTTCCGGCTGGAAGCCGTCCTCGGCGCGCGCCTCCACGACCGTGATGTCGACCTGCGCTGCACGGTATGTCGGCGGGTAGGTCGCGTAGTAGGGCGCGATGACGATGGCGTGGTCGCCGGGGTCGGTCGTGGCAAGTGCTGCGGCGAACAACGACGCCTGCCCGCCCGGCGTTGCCAGGATTTGCTCCGGCGACGTCTCCACGCCGGTGCGGGCGGTCGTCGCCTTTGCCATCGCCGCGCGCAGGCGCGGGATGCCGGGAAGCTGCGTGTAGTGGTGGTGCCCGGCACGCACCGCACGCACGCAAGCCTCCACCGTTTCGGCCGGCGTGTGGAAATCGTGGTCGCCCACCGACAGCATGATGATCGGCTCACCGGCCTGATGGCGCGTCATCGCCTCGAAATGCACCTCCCAGCCATCCTTGCCGGAGGGGGTGATGCCGGAAACGCGCGATGAGGGCTTGGGCATGATGTTTTCCTTCGTTTCAACGCTCGTTCACGTACCTGCTGCGTCAGTGCCGCCCCTCACCCTTACCCTCTCCCCGTGAAGGACGGGGAGAGGGGACGTCTCCGCTGGCACTTTACGGTGCGAGCGTGGGAACAACGCGGACGAATCTCACTTCCCGCGTCGGAAGAGCGAAACGCCAACGTCGATGTCTCCCTCTCCCCGTCCTTCACGGGGAGAGGGTAAGGGTAAGGGTGAGGGGCAGCGGCGACTTGACCTGATGATGTTCGTCAACTCTTCAGCCTTTCGTTCTGTGGGTCCCACAGCGGTCCGTCGCCATGAACCGTCGCGGCGAAGCGCTCGCCGAATATCTCGACCTCGATCGCCTGTCCCGGCACAGCAAGCTCGCAGCGCAGCATGCCGAGCGCGATCGACTTGTCCACCCTGTGCCCGTAGCCTCCTGACAGCGTCTCGCCGACAATCCTGCCGTCATGCCACAGCGTCGACATGTAAGGCGCGTCGCACGGTCCCGGCGCGTCGAGGGTCAGCACCGCGAACCGCTTCGTCACCCCGGCCTGTTTCTCCTTGAGAAGCGCTGCCTTGCCGATGAAATCCGGCTTGTCCCAGCGCACGAACCGCTCGAGCCCGCCTTGAAGCACGGTGTAGTCCGTCGAAAGCTCCGCCTTCCAGGCGCGGTAGCCCTTTTCGAGCCTCAGCGAATCCAGCGCGAACATGCCGAACGGCTTCAATCCATGGCTTTGTCCGACCTGCCGGACAGCATCGAAGATCGCGGCCGTGTCCTCGACCTTGGTGTGGATTTCCCAGCCGAGTTCACCCGCAAAGGACACGCGCACGAGCTGGCACCACCGTTCGCCGATTTGCACCGACTGGTGGGTAAGCCATGGCAACGTCAGGTCCGCGCCGGTCGCTTCGGCGAGTATGTCCCTCGACTTCGGCCCGGTGAGTATCTGGCAGGAAAACGCGTCGGTCACGTTCTGCAGCGAAATCTCAGCATCTTCCGGCAAGTGATTCTGCAGCCACTCGAAATCGTGCTGCTCGGCCACCGCCGCGGTGATGAGGAAGAAGAAATCCTCCGCCAGCGCCATCACCGACATCTCGGTCTGGATGCGCCCCTTGGCGTCGGCGAAATAAGCAAGCCCGATCCGTCCCGGCTTCGGCACTGCGCCGGTGATCAGCGAGGAAAGCCAGTCGCGCGCGCCGTCGCCCTGCACCCTGAATCGCGAGAACCCCGGCAGGTCGAGGATGCCGGCCGCGTCGCGCACCGCGTGGCACTCCTCGCGGATGCGCGCGAACCACGGCCCGTCGCGGTCGAATGTCTGGGTTCCGGCCTCGGAAGTGTCGTCGCCCTCACGCGCATACCAGTTCGCGCGCTCCCAGCCATTATAGGCGCCGAACTGTGCGCCGAGCGCCGCGATGCGGTCGTGGATCGGTGACAGCTTCCGCCCGCGCCCCGCCGGCCATGCATGGCGCGGAAAGTGGATCGCATATTCGTGGCCGTAAACCTCCTTGCCCTTCGCCACCGCATAGTCCCTGTCCGAGGCGAAAGCGGTGAAGCGGCGCGGATCGCACGACCACATGTCCCATTCGGTCGCGCCCTCCGTCACCCACTCGGCCAGCACCTTGCCCGCCCCGCCCGCCTGCGCGATGCCGAAGGTGAAGACACAGGCCTCGAACGCGTCCGGCACGCCCGGCATCGGCCCGATCAGCGGGTTGCCGTCCGGCGCATAGGGGATCGGCCCGTTGATGACCTTGGAAAGTCCCGCCGTGCCGAGGATCGGCACTCGCGCGACGGCGTCGTTCAGATACCATTCCAGCCGTTCCAGATCATCCGGATAGAGCTGGAACGAGAAATCCTCCGGCATCGGGTCGTCGGCAGTGGCCCAATGGGCGCGGCAGTTGCGCTCGTAGGGGCCGAGATTCATGCCGTATTTTTCCTGCCGCAGATAATACGACGTGTCGACGTCGCGCAGCAGCGGCAGCTTGCGGCCGGCGCCCTCGGACCATGCCTTCAGCTCCGGTATCTCGTCGAAGAGGATGTACTGATGGCTCATCACCATCATCGGCACGTCGCGGCCGAACAGTTTTCCGACCTCGGCCGCGCGGTAGCCGGCGGCGTTCACCACCTTCTCGCAGCGGATTTCGCCCTTTTCGGTCGTCACCACCCATTCGCCGCGCTCGCGCCGCACGGCCGTCACCGGGCAGAAGCGCACGATCGTCGCGCCCAGGTCGCGCGCGCCCTTGGCCAGCGCCTGCGTGAGCTGCGCCGGGTCGATGTCGCCGTCGTTGGGATCGTAGAGCGCGCCTTCGAGGTCGTGCGTCTCGATGAACGGGTAGCGTGACCGGATCTCCTCCGGCCCGATGATGTCGAGCTCCATGCCCTGGTAGCGGCCCATGCCTTTCGCGCGCTGGAACTCGCGCATCCGTTCGCGCCCATGGGCAAGCCGGATCGAGCCGGTGACGTGGTAGTTCATCGGGTAGCCGACCTCGTCAGCCAGCCCGCGATAGAGCTCGGCCGAATAGCGCTGCATGTTCATCAGCGACCAGGAGGACGAGAAGGTCGGCACGTTGCCAGCCGCGTGCCAGGTCGAGCCGGACGTCAGCTCGTTCTTCTCCAGAAGCACGCAGTCGGTCCATCCCGCCTTCGCCAGATGGTAGAGCGACGAGACGCCGACCGCGCCGCCGCCGATGATCACCACGCGTGCCGATTCCGGCAGTTCGGCCATCGTTTCCCCTTTTTCGTTCTTTTGACCGAGCTTTCCATGATGCCGGCCTCCGGTGGAGAGACAAGCAGGTGTGCGCATTTGTGCCAAAGCATTTGATTGCAGGGCCGGATTCGCCTATGCCGGGCCGAGTTTCGCGGGATCATGCGCGGTTCCGCCGCAGTGCATACCGAAAGGCTGGGGCATGCTGGCACCCGACAACAACACGCAGGAAATCGAAGAGCAGGAGATCGTGGACGAGGCGCTGCTGTCGCGCCGCTCGGTCCGCGCCTTCCTGCCGACCCCGGTCGACGACGAGACGGTAAAGGACATTCTGCGCGTGGCCGCGCGCGCGCCGTCTGGCACCAACATGCAGCCCTGGAAGGTCTATGTCGTCACCGGCGCCAAGAAGCAGGAAGTGAGCGACGCGATCCTCAATTCGGGCATGCGGGCCGAAAAGGCCACGTGGGACGAATACCGCTATTATCCCGACCAGTTCTTCGAGCCGTATCTGGCGCGCCGTCGCGCCGTGGGCTTCTCGCTCTACGGCCTGCTCGGCATCGGCCGCCGCGACACCGACCAGATGCGCGCCCAGCACGACCGCAACTTCGTCTTCTTCGACGCGCCGGTCGGCATGATCTTCACCATCGACCGGCGGCTCAACCAGGGTTCGTGGATCGACCACGGCATGTTCCTGCAGTCGATCATGATCGCGGCTCGGGGCAGGGGACTGCACACCTGCCCGCAGGCGGCGTTCGCGCCCTATCATCGCCAGATCAGGCCGGTGCTGGCCATCCCGGACGAGGAGGTCGTCGTCTGCGGCATGGCGCTCGGATACGAGGATGAATCGAAGCCGGAAAATGCGCTGCGCACCGAACGCGCGCCGGTGGACGAGTTCGTCACCTTCGTTCGCTGATCCGCCTCAAACCTCGACGAAACGCTCCGGCGTCGCGCGCAGCCGGTCGATGTCGCGCCGCGGCGGTGCGCCGAACAGGCGGCTGTATTCGCGGCTGAACTGCGACGGGCTGTCATAGCCGACCCGGTGGCCGGCCGACGCCGCGTCCAGCGCCTCTGCGAGGATCAGCCGCCGCGCCTCCTGCAGGCGAAGCTGCTTCTGGTATTGCAGCGGGCTCAGCCCCGTTACCTCCTTGAAGTGGAAGTGCAGCGATGACAGGCTCATGCGCGACTCGGTTGCCAGCACCTCGGCCCGGAAGGGCTCTGTGAAATTGGCCTGCAGCCAGCCGATGGCGCGGCTCACCTGCTGCGCCCGGCTCTCGCCGGTGGCGATCTCGCGCAGCCGCCCGGCCTGCGGCCCCGTCAGAAGCCGGTAGAGGATTTCGCGCTCGATCAGCGGCGCCAGCATGGCGATGTCGCCCGGCGCGCCCAGCAGCTTGACGAGGCGAAGCGCCGCGTCGGCGAGGCCGGGCGTCGCTTCCGATACCGCGATCGCCAGCGCCTCGCGCGAACGATCCATCGGCGGCAGCCTCATCTCGAAGATCAGGCTCGCCAGCATCGCCGGGTCGAGCTCCAGCCTGAAGCAGAGATACGGCTCGTCCGGCGTCGCCTCGACCACCTGGCCGGCCATCGGTACCC
>JAEWFU010000223.1 GCA_023388675.1 Pseudomonadota bacterium
TAGAACAGCGCATAACCGAATGGCGGCGTCAGGAACGACGTCTGCATGTTGACGGCAAGCGCGATCGCGAACCAGGTAAGGGTCTCGGATTGCGACATGCCGAAGTCGAGGCTGGTGACAACCGGCGAGACCAGCGGCACGACGACCAGTGCAATCTCGACCCAGTCGAGGAAGAAGCCCAGAATGAAAACCAGAGCCATGATCGTGAAAAGCACGAAATAGGGTCCAGTCCCCAGCGCATCGAATGCGTGGATCACCATTTCGTCGCCTCCGAGACGCCGGAAGATGACTGAAAAGATCGTCGCGCCGATCATCACGAAGATGATCATTGCGGTAGTCTTGGTCGTGTCGCGGACGGCCGTTCTCAACGTCGCCAGATCAAGTTTGCCCGAGAACAGGGCGAGGATCATCGCGCCCGCCGCGCCGATGGCAGCGGCTTCCGTGGGGGTGGCGATACCGGCAACGATGGTGCCGAGCACCGAGACGACCAGAAGAATCGGCGCCAGCAGGTCCCGGGCGAGACCGAGCATCGCCTCTCTGCGGCTTTCCGCCGGGGCATGGTCGAGCGGCGGCATGCGGTGCGGCTGGAAGATGGCGATCGCGATCAGATAGAGAAAGTAGAGGCCGGCGAGCAACAGGCCCGGTCCGATCGCGCCCATGAACAGATCGCCGACCGATACGCGCAACTGGTCGCCGAGCACGATCAGCATGATCGACGGCGGGATCAGGATGCCGAGCGTGCCGGACGCGGCTATGAGGCCAGTCGAGATCTTGGGGTCGTAACGGGCCTGCGTCATGGCGGGCAGAGCCATCATGCCCATCAGCACCACGGATGCGCCGATGATGCCCGTGGAGGCTGCCATCACCACGCCGATGATGGCGACCGCGAAGGCGTAGCCGCCGGGCAGCCGGCCGAAGAGTGCGGCCAGCGACCGAAGCAGCCGCTCCGCTACGCCGGATCGCTCGAGCATCAGGCCCATGAAAACGAAGAGTGGAATGGCGATCAGCAGCCAGTTGGTCAGGATGCCGGAGTAGATGCGCGACACGCCCGTCGACAGGAAAAGTATCGGCACGCCGGCCAGGAAAGCGAAGACGATGCCGATGCCCGAAAGAACGAACGCGACCGGGTATCCCGAAAAGATGCCCGCCACGAGCGCGACGAGCATGGCAAGCGGCCAGGCAAATTCAGTCATGGTTTTCGGCCGGGCCTTGGTTGGATGCAGGAGAGAACAGCAGGCGCAGGGTCTGTGCCACACGCGCCAGGGCGGCGATACCCAGCAGCGCGAAGCCGACCGGGATCAGCGTCTTGATGAGCCAGCGGTCCATCAGACCGCCGTAGGTGGAACCCTCGCCCGAGACGAACGAGGTCGCGGCGAACTTCCAGCCGTACCAGACGATGATGGCGCAGAATGGAAGAAGAAAGACGATGTCGCCGAAAAGCCTCAGGCACAGGCGGGCCCGCTGCGGCAAGCCCGCCACGAATACGTCGACACTGACATGCTGGTCGTCGCGCAAGGCATAGACGCCGCCAAGAACCGCGATGATGGCGAAGATGTACCATTGCAGATCGGCAAGGGTGTTGACGGTGATGCCGGCGCCAAGCACGGGGATCGCTTCGTTCCAGCGCCAGATCGCGTTCCAGCCCATCTTGGCGGCGAAGACCGTCAGCAGCACCGACAGGATCAGCGGCAGCACGAGCCACCCGACCAGCTTACCCGGCAGAACCACCGCGTCGAGGACGGCATCCGAAAGACGTTTCAACCTTCTCCTCCAGCGGTTTTACCGATGAAGCCTGTTACGCGAATTTCAGCGGTTGCGACAGCGCCCGTCTGTAACGGGTCCGGCGGTTGGCCGGACCCGCCCGTTGCCTATCGCGGCAGAGCCTGGAGCTCGGCCCAGCGCGACGTGCGCTCGATATAAGCGGTCAGGGAATCGAGGGCTTCCTTGAAGATGGGGTCTTTGGCCGCTTCTTCCTGAAGCACTTCGTTGGCAGCGGTGCGCATGGCTTCCAGCACTTCGTCGGGGAAGCGCTTGATGTTGACGCCGGCCGCCTCGATCTCCTCGACCGCGGCAACCTGCGCATTGAGCTGGTCGGCCATGTTTTCCGCGATGTTGGCCTTGCAGGCCTCGACCATGATCTTCTGCTGGTCCTCGGAGAAACCGTTCCAGACGTCCATGTTCACGATAATGGAATCCCAGCTCGATGGCTGGTGCCAGCCGGGGAAATAGTAGTTCTTGACGATCTTCTGGAAGCCGAAGCCCTTGTCGAGCTGCGGCGCGGAGAACTCAGCCGCGTCGATGCGGCCGGTCTCGAGCGACACATAAATCTCGCCGGCAGGCACAAGCTGCGTGTTCGCGCCGAGCTTCGCCAGCGTGCTTCCGCCCAGGCCCGCGATGCGCATGTTGAGACCCTTCAGGTCCTCGACCGTATTGATCTCCTTGTTGAACCAGCCGCCTGCCTCGGGCACGACGAGATGGCACGGGATGACCTTCACGCCATGGGGGTCGTAGGCCTTCTGGATGATTTCCAGGCCGCCGCCCTCGAACATCCATCCCAGTGCAATCTCCGGAGAGGGGCCGAACGGCATCGAGCCGACCAGGTTGGCGACGGGAATCGACTCGGCCCAGTAGCCGATCCAGTCGAAGCCCATGGGGATCGCGCCGGTCGAAACCGCGCCGAAGACCTCGAAAGGCGGAACGAAATCGCCGGCGCCATGCACCTTGATGTCGACCTCGCCGTTGGTCATCAACCGCACCTTGTCGGCCCAGTTCACCGGGCTGGGACCGATCGAGGGTACGTTCAGTCCGAACACGCTCTGCAGATCGAAACTCTGGGCCATGGCCGACCCGGCAAATGCAACTGATGCGGCCAGCGTGGCCGCGGCGACGTAACGTCTCATAAAGTCCTCCCAAAGCAACCGCACAGCCG
>JAEWFU010000228.1 GCA_023388675.1 Pseudomonadota bacterium
GCGCTCGACTGGACGCGCGGCGAGCCCAAGCGTTTCCGCTCCTCAAACCACGTTCTGCGCGGTTTCTGCGCCGAGTGCGGCACGCCGCTGACCTTCGAGGCGCCCGACGGCGTGGCGCTCGCCATCGGCGCTTTCGACCAGCCCGAGGAGATCGCGCCGGTGATCCAGTGGGGCGTGGAGGCGAAGCTGCCCTACGTCGATGCGATTCCTTCATTGCCAGGCGAGACGACGGAAGCCGACATGGAATCCGCTCCGTATCTCGCCGAGATGGACAGTTACCAGCATCCCGATCACGACACCGAAACCTGGCCGCCGGAGGAAAGACGATGAACGACACAGTGCGAACGGGCGGGTGCCAGTGCGGCGCGGTGCGCTTCCGCATCCACGGCAAGCTCGGCCGGCCGTCGATCTGCCATTGCCGCATGTGCCAGAAGCAGTTCGGCTCGTTCTTTTCCGCGCTCGTGACGGTGCCGCAGGACGGTGTCGAATGGACACGCGAGGAGCCCGGCTATTTCCAGTCGTCGGTCAACATCGACCGCGGCTTCTGCCCGCGCTGCGGCACGCCGCTCACCTATCGCCATCCGGGCGGGCTCGAGATTGCCATCGGCGCCTTCGACGACCGCTCCGATCTCGCGCCGCAGATACAGGTCAACCACGCTTCCCGGCTGCCGTGGGTGGAAAAGATCTTCGAGGCGCCGGTTCATGACGACCCCGGCTATTATTCCCGGCAGGAGGCGATCATCTCTTTCCAGCATCCGGACCACGAAACGGAAGCCTGGCCCGCACGGGGGCTGCAACTGTGAGCGGTCTTCGAACGCTATACCCCGAAATCGAACCGTTCGAGACCGGCTTCATGGACGTCGGCGACGGCCACACCATCTACTGGGAACGGGTGGGGACGAAGGGAGCAAAGCCCGCAGTCTTCCTGCATGGCGGCCCCGGTGGCAGCTTTTCGCAGGCCCATCGCCGCCAGTTCGATCCAGCACTTTACGATGTGCTTCTGTTCGATCAGCGCGGCTGCGGGAAGTCGACGCCCCACGCCGGACTGGAGGCCAACACCACATGGCATCTCGTTGCCGACATCGAGCGGCTGCGCGAGATGGTGGGCGCGGAGAAATGGCTGGTTTTCGGCGGCTCTTGGGGCTCGACGCTGGCGCTCGCCTATTCGCAAACGCATCCCGAGCGCGTCAGCGAACTCGTCGTGCGCGGCATCTATACGCTGACGAAGGCCGAGCTGGACTGGTACTACCAGTTCGGCGTGTCGGAAATGTTTCCCGACAAGTGGGAGCGGTTCGTCGCGCCCATCCCCGAAGCCGAGCGTGGCGACCTGATGGCTGCCTACCGCAAGCGCCTGACCGGCGAGGACAAGGCGGCGCGCATCGAGGCGGCAAAGGCGTGGAGCCTGTGGGAGGGCGAGACGATCACGCTTCTGCCCCAGCCGGAGACGAGCGACAGGTTCGGCGAGGACGATTTCGCGCTCGCCTTCTCCCGCATCGAAAACCACTATTTCGTCCATGGCGGCTGGCTCGATGAAGGCCAGTTGCTGCGCGACGCGCACAAGCTGCGCGGCATTCCCGGCCTCATCGTGCATGGCCGCTACGACATGCCGTGCCCGGCCCGTTACGCATGGCAGCTTCACAAGGGATGGCCGGATGCCGAGTTCTTCCTGATCGAGGGGGCGGGCCACGCCTATTCCGAGCCGGGTATCCTCGACAGGCTTATCTACGCGACCGACAAGTTCGCGGGGAAATGATGATGGGTCCTTTCAGCTTGCACGGTGCTTTGTCACGCCCCCCTCTGTCCTGCCGGACATCTCCCCCACGAGGTGGGAGATCGGCAGCTTTGCGTTCAACGCTTCTTTTTCAACATTGGCGATCGGCGAAAGCCGGACGGCCAGCTGATCTCCCCCCTCGTGGGGGAGATGTCCGGCAGGACAGAGGGGGGCAACGTAGGGTGCGCACGAGGAAAGTGCTGGCATGACCAAGGAGCGCATCTACCTCTTCGACACCACGTTGCGCGACGGCCAGCAGACGCCGGGCATCGACTTCTCGGTGGAGGACAAGATCGTCATCGCAGGCATGCTCGACGCGTTCGGCTTTGACTATGTCGAGGGCGGCTATCCGGGCGCCAACCCGACGGACACGGCCTTTTTCGGCGAAAAGCGCACCAGGCGGTCGTCCTTCGTCGCCTTCGGCATGACCAAGCGCGCAGGAGTGTCAGCTTCGAACGATCCGGGCATCGCAGCACTCGTCCAGTCGAAAGCCGACGCCATCTGCTATGTCGCCAAGAGCTGGGACTACCATGTGCGCGTGGCTCTAAGCTGTTCGAACGAGGACAATCTGGAGTGCATCGCGGCTTCCGTCGAGGCTGCCCGCGCGGCCGGCAAGGAGGCGTTGGTCGATTGCGAGCACTTCTTCGACGGCTTCAAGGCCAATCCCGACTACGCGCTGGCCTGCGCGCGCACCGCCTACGATGCCGGCGCGCGTTGGGTGGTGCTGTGCGACACCAATGGCGGCACGCAACCTGCGGAGGTGCGCGAGATCGTCGGCCAGGTGATCGCTGCAGGCATTCCGGGTGCCAATCTCGGCATCCACGCGCATGACGACACGGGGCAGGCCGTCGCAAATTCGCTGGCAGCGGTGGAGGCGGGCGTCCGCCAGGTGCAGGGCACGCTCAACGGCATCGGCGAACGCTGCGGCAACGCCAATCTCGTGACCATATTGCCGACGCTGATGCTCAAGCCGCGCTTTGCGGAGCGTTTCGAGACCGGCATCTCTGCGGAGGCGCTGGCCGACATTTCGCGCCTGTCGCACGGCTTCGACGAGCTGCTGAACCGCGCGCCCGATCCGCAGGCACCCTATGTCGGCGCGTCGGCATTCGCCACCAAAGCCGGCATTCACGCCTCCGCGCTGCTCAAGGAGCCGCAGACATACGAGCACGTCGCGCCGGAGACGGTCGGCAACACCCGGCGCGTGATGGTCTCCGACCAGGGCGGCAAGTCCAACGTCATTGCCGAACTGAAGCGGCGCGGCATACCGGTGGCCAAGGACGACCCGCGCCTCGATACGCTGATTGCGCTCGTCAAGGAGCGCGAGGCGCAGGGCTATGCCTATGAGGGTGCGGATGCCAGTTTCGAGCTGCTGGCGCGGCGCACTCTGGGCGGCGTGCCGACCTTCTTCCACGTCGATTCCTTCCGCTGCATGGTCGAGCGGCGCTACGACGCCAATGGCAGCCTCAAGACCGTCTCCGAGGCGATCGTGAAGGTGGTCGTCGACGGCGAGGAGAAGATGTCGGTGGCGGAGGGCGACGGTCCGGTCAACGCGCTCGACATCGCGCTGCGCAAGGATCTCGGCAAATACCAGCACGAGATTTCCGACCTGACCCTGACCGACTTCAAGGTGCGTATCCTCAACGGAGGCACCGAGGCGATTACACGCGTGCTGATCGAATCGCACGATTCAACCGGCGCACGCTGGTGGACGGTCGGCGT
>JAEWFU010000260.1 GCA_023388675.1 Pseudomonadota bacterium
TCGGCTCCACCCTCGTCAATCGCCCGCTCGACCAGAAATTCGTGCTGGGCGAGATGGAGCGGCTTTCGGCCGAGGCGGACGGCTTTCTCTCGGGCATGGTGGACGCAGGCAACGCGGCCATCGTGGGTTATTCGATGGGCGGCTATGGCGCCATGATCAGCGCCGGAGCCGGCGTCACGCAGGCAAGCACGGAATACGACTGGGGAGCACCCGACGGCACGCTGGGTATTCACCTGTCTGGTTCCAAGACGCATGCGGCCCTGCCGGACGAGCGGGTCAAGGCCGTGGTCGCTTTCGCTCCCTGGGGCATGAACACCGGCTTCTGGGACGCAGAGGGCCTGAAAGGTGTCGCCAAGCCTGTCTTCATCGTCGCCGGCAGCGTTGACGACGTCTCGCTCTACGAAGGCGGCGTGAAGACGATCTACGATCTAAGCGTCAACGCACCCGAGCGTTTCCTGCTGACTTTCGAGAACGCCAATCATAACGCCGCCGCTCCCATGCCCGCGCCGGCAGAAGCGTGGCGGCATTCGGAGAAGCTCGGCTTCGCGCCCTTCGACCACTATGCCGACCCCGTGTGGGACACAGTGCGGATGAACAACATCGCGCAGCATTTCGTCACCGCCTTCCTCGGCAAATATCTCAAGAACGACGCTGCGATGGAAGCCTATCTCGACCTCATTCCCGATGCGGCGGATGGCGTTTTCGCGCTCGAGGAGAACGGCGAGCCCAAGCCGGAACACACCTACTGGAAGGGTTTCGCCGACCGCACGGCAAAGGGCCTGACGCTGCAGCACGCGACCGCGGCCGAGTAACGCCGAGCGTTCAAGTCAGTCGCTGTCGTCCGGTATCTTCAGCATGTGCCCGCAGGCCTTGCAGTGGACGGCATCGACATCATGACGCTGCAGCGCGCATTGCGGGCAGGGAAAGAACACCTTCGCCGGCCGGAAGATCGCCTGCGCAAGCCGCACGAACAGCGATATGCCGACAATCATGGTCACGATCGACGTCAGCTTGCCCCACGTGCCTGGCAGCACGATGTCGCCGAAGCCCGTGGTCGTCACCGTCGCGACCGTGAAATAGAGCGCGTCGACATAACCCGCGACACCCGATCCTTCGTTGAAGAAGAATGTGTAGACAAAGCCGGTGGCGACGAAGAGGAACGTAAGCAGGTTCATCACCGCGTGCACGGTGTCGCGCCATTCACCGTATCCGCTGCGCTCCAGCGGCCCCCACAGAACGCCGCTGCGCGACAGCGTCCACAGGCGCAGGATGCGCAGGAACCCCAGGTTGGACAGCGACTGCGGAAACAGCAGCGTCATCAGCACCAGCATGTCGACCCAGATGGTCGGCTGGCGGAACCATCTTGCGACATCGGTCGAGGCCAATGCACGGGCGGCAATGTCGATTCCGAGAAGCGTGGCCACCGCATAGTCGATCCACAGGAACGATGGCCGGTCGCGCAGCATCGGCGACGCGACGAAGAAGACGATGGCGGCAAGATCCACCACCGTGACACAAAGCTGGAAACGAAGCGCGGCAGGAGTCCGGCCGTGATAGAGCTTGCGCAGCGTCGAACGGAACGCGGCGAAGCCTGTTTCTTCGTCTGAAGACGTCTTGTCGATGGCCATCCGGCTTCGATAGCCGTTGCAGTCAGTGCCGTCCACTCCGCTCGTGCCGAGGCCGTAATCGGCAGTGCCCGGCATAAACTTGCTGCGGCGCAGCATTTTTCAGCGTCCCGAAACGACTCCTTAAAGCCTCCACGCTACCGTTTTGCCGAATTTCCGGGGCGTTGGGGGCGGCGCACAATGAGTATCCTTGCGAGCATTCGCAACCACAGCAGACGTGGCTATCTTTCACTGCAGTTCCTGTTCGGCGCAAGCGCGCTGATACTGGCGGGTTCGCTGATCGCCAATGCCGGCGACACGGTAATGTTCTGGGCGCTCGGCTTCTGCCTCATCGCGAACCTGCTCGCCATAGCCATATTCGCCTACTTGCAGCGTTCGATCATTATCCAGCTCGACCGGGCGACGGTGGACGAAGCGGAGAAACAGCACCGCGCGGTGACCGACACGCTGACCGGCGCCATGATGCGCGGGCACTTCCTCGAAGAGCTCAAACACAGCGTCGGCCGCCCACTGGAGCCCCGGCAGGCCACGCTCGTTCTCGTCGACATCGACCACTTCAAGCAGTTGAACGACAGTTTCGGCCATCCCCTCGGCGATGCAGTGCTGATCCATGTCGTCAAGGCGATGAGACGCATCTTTCCCGACGGCGTCGTCGGCCGCCTGGGTGGCGACGAGTTCGGCATCATCATGCGCGACTGCGACATCCAGACGACGCTGGCGCGCGCCGAATTGCTGCTGGAAAGGCTCAGGGCGGGCATCACCTACGACAACCACACGATTGCGCTCAGCATCTCCGTCGGCGCGGCACTGGCACCGCTGCATGCAACACAGCCCAAGGAACTGATGCTGCTGGCCGATATCGCGCTGTATGAGAGCAAGGCAGCCGGTCGCGGCCGCATGACGGTCTTCGACAGGGAAATGCTATCGGACAAGCGCCACCGCCGTTTCATAGAGCGCGAGCTGCGGGCAGCCATCTATCTGAACGAGCTCGAACTGCATTATCAGCCGGTCGTCAATTCGGATGGCTCCGTCTTCGGCGTAGAGGGACTGGTTCGATGGCGCCACGGCGTGCGCGGGCTCATTCCGCCTGACGAATTTATCCCGATCGCTGAATCTTCGGTGCTGATCGACACGCTCGGCGAATGGGTGTTTCGGCGGGCTTGCGCGGATCTGCCGGCATTTCCCGGCTGCCGGATCAGCATCAACGTGTCCGGCGAGCAGTTGAAGCGCGACGAGTTCGTTTCGATGCTGACACGCGTGCTGGACGAAACCGGGTGCAGCGCCGACAGGTTCGTACTGGAGATCACCGAGACGGTCGTGACCACGGCGACGCCGAACGTGTTGCGCAGGCTCGCTACCGCCCGCTCGATGGGCTTCCGCATCGCGCTCGACGATTTCGGCACGGGTTTCTGCGGTTTCAACTATCTCAAGACGCTGCCGGTCGACGCCATCAAGGTCGACAAGAGCTACATCCAGAGCCTGTCGGAGGACGAGGTCGCGCGTGTTCTGGTCTCCGCGCTGGCCCAGATTGCCCATATCCGCGACCTGTCGATCGTCGCCGAGGGTGTCGAGACCGAACTCGATTTCACCCTGGCAAGGACCGCAGGCTGCAACCGCTTCCAGGGGTACCACTTCGCCCGTCCGGCGCCGAAGGAGAAACTAGCCCATTTCTTCGAGCGTGCTCGCGACCGGCTGCCCGCGCTGGCAAGCTGAGGCAGCCCAACGACCACTTGCCCTCGCCCGAATCCCGTGGGACCATGACGATCTGGCCCCGCACGGCCGCAGAGCCGTCGTGGTCACGCGACGGCCGAAGGCCGGCCGCCGCTCATGAGGTAACGCGTGAGAGGAGGTCAGGTCATCATGGGTACCAGAGCCGGAGAACGA
>JAEWFU010000312.1 GCA_023388675.1 Pseudomonadota bacterium
ATAGAAAAGCACGTGAGGGCTTGGGAAAAGCCGTCGGATCACGTGCCGGCTGTGGCAATGCTCCGGTAGACGAAAGCAGCCCTCGGTCCACAGGGCTAAAGCGTGTTGCGCGTTAGCGGATTCATATCGACGACGTCATCCTCGGGCTTGTCCCGAGGATCTACTGCTCTGACAGGTTGGCAGATCCTCGGGACAAGCCTGAGGATGACGTCGCTGAGGTGTCCGATGCGAATCGACGCAGCGCAGGTATAGAGTTCCTATCTGAATACCATCGGCACCGACACGCTTTAGCCGCGCCGCAGCCTTTCGCGCAGCCACGCCACCGGAAAGGTGGCCAGCACGATGCCGGCCATCACCAGCGCGATGCCGGCGATGTGGAACGGTTGCAGCCTTTCGCCCAGGAAAACCACCGCCAGGAGCACGCCGTAGGGTGGCATCAGGTACATGAAGACGCCGGTGAGCGAAGGCCCAAGCTGGCGCAGGCCGAACTGGAAGCTCGAGAATGCCAGCAGCGAGGCGAAGACGACGATGCCGGCAATGCCGCGCCATGCGGAGCCGGTGGAAGGGATTGCCGCGCCGTTGAACCACTCCAGCAGCGCGACCGGAAGCAGGAGCAGGGCTCCGATCGCGGCGAGCAGGCCGAGAAGGCACGCAGTGGACAGCCTCTGGAGATAGGGCGCGCGATAGAGGATCGAGTAGGTCGCCCAGGCGATGGCTGCCGCCACGAACAAAAGGTCGCCGACATTGAAGTCGAGCGAGAGCAATGCCAGCGGGTCGCCGCGCAGCACGATGGTTGCGATGCCGAAAAAGGCGATGATGGAGCCGATGCCCTCGCGCAGGCCGATTCGGCGCCCCCGGAACAGCGCCTCCAGCAGCAGGATGATGACCGGCGAGGTGGTGTAGATCAGCGTGCCGTTGGTGGCCGAGGTCCACCGAAGCGCGAGGTAGACGCCGGCACCGCATATCCACATACCCAAAAACGCCAGCAGGACGAGCGTCTTCCAGTGCGTGCGCACCATGTCGACGAGGACGATCCGCTCCCGAAGCATAAAGGGTGAAAGTGCCAGCGCCACCGCCAGCCAACGCAGGAAGGCCAGCATGAAAGGCGACACCTCGCCAATCGTGCCGCGGCCGAAGATCAGATTGCTCGAGAAGAACAGCGGCGCGAGCAGCATGATCGGCAGCGCGAGCCGCGTCATGCGGGAAGTGTTGTCGGGCAAGGCGTGATTCCGGTATCTGGGATTCGGTAACAGCGGTTGCGGCGGTGTGGAACGATCCGGGAGGATTGGAGCGGGCCGGTCGTGGTGTTACAGAGGATCGGATTCCCGTTCAATCGATAAGCCGGAACGCCTCAATGAGCCAAAGAACGTGCCTGTCCGTCATTCTCGCCGCCGGCGAAGGAACTCGCATGAAGAGCGCACTGCCCAAGGTGCTGCATCCGATCGCGGGGCTGCCGATGGTGGCGCATGTCGTCAAGGCCGCAAGGCGCGACGAGGCGACAGAGGTGGCGGTGGTGGTGGGCCGCGAGGCGGACACGGTGCGCGAGGCGGTGTTGCCCTTCGCGCCGGAGGCCGAGGTTTTCCTGCAATCCGAGCGGCTGGGCACGGCGCATGCGGTGCTGGCGGCCCGCGAAAAGATCGCGCGCGGCTATGACGACGTCCTCGTCGTCTTCGGCGACACGCCGCTGGTGCAGTCCGAGGCGCTGGCGGACCTGCGCGCGGGGTTGGCGGCGGGTGCTGCGGTCGTCGTCATGGGTTTCCGTGCGCCGGACCCGACCGGCTACGGGCGGCTGATCGAGCAGAATGGCGCGCTGGTCGCGATTCGCGAGGAGCGCGACGCGAGCGCTGCCGAGCGCGCCATCGATTTCTGCAATGGCGGCCTGATGGCGATTGCCGGCGCGCATGCGCTGCCGCTTCTCGACGCGGTGAAGAACGACAACGCCAAGGGCGAATACTACCTGACCGACATCGTCGAGATCGCCGCGGGACAGGGGCTGAAGGTGGTGGCGACGGAAGCGCCTTACGAAAACGTGCTCGGCATCAACAACCGGCTCGAACTCTCCGAGGCCGAGGCGATCTGGCAGCGCCGGCGGCGGCGGGAACTGATGCTGGACGGCGTGTCGATGCTCGACCCCGACAGCGTGCATCTTTCGCATGACACGCAGATCGCGCCGGACGCGGTGCTGGAACCGAACCTGTTCTTCGGTCCGGGCGTGAGGGTTTCCGCCGGCGCGCGCATCCGCGCCTTTTCGCATCTGGAGAAGGCGATCGTCGGCGAAAATGCTGAAATCGGCCCGTTCGCGCGGCTGCGCCCCGGCGCGCAGATCGGCACCAAGGCCAAGGTCGGCAATTTCTGCGAGGTCAAGAACGCGGTCGTTGATGCAGGGGCCAAGGTCAATCACCTGTCCTATGTCGGCGACGCCCATGTCGGCGCGAAGGCCAATCTCGGCGCCGGCACGATCACCTGCAACTATGACGGCTATGCCAAGCACCATACCGAGATCGGGGCCGGCGCATTCGTGGGAACGAATACCTCCTTGGTCGCACCGGTGACGATCGGCGAGGGGGCCTACATCGCTTCCGGCAGCGTGATTACGGCGAACGTGCCCGACGATGCCCTTGCCTTCGGCCGCGCGCGGCAGGAGAACAAGGAAGGGTTAGGCCGGCGGCTGCGCGAGAAGCTGGCAGCCCAGGCGGGCAAGTAACCGTATGATCAGGCCTTTGTTGTAGGCGACGCCTGCTGCATTTATTGGATATGTACTGAAACCATATGTGATTTCTGCGTAAGTCTGCGGAACACTATCAATCCGGCGAATTGGGGCGGAACGGGAAGGGTTTGGAAAGATGTGCGGAATCGTTGGGATCGTCGGGCGCGCGCCCGTTGCGCCGCTGATTGTCGACGCGCTCAAGCGGCTGGAATATCGCGGATACGATTCCGCGGGCGTGGCGACCATCGATCACGGACGGCTGGGTCGCCGCCGAGCCGAGGGCAAGCTCGTCAACCTGGAGAAGCGGCTGGGCGAGGAGCCGCTCGACGGCACCATCGGCATCGGCCACACGCGCTGGGCCACCCACGGCGTGCCGAACGAGACCAACGCACATCCGCATTTCTCCAACGACGTCGCCATCGTCCACAACGGCATCATCGAGAACTTCGCCGAACTGCGGTCGTCGCTGATCGCGGACGGCTATGAATTCGCCTCGCAGACCGACACCGAGGTCGTGGCGCATCTGGTCTCAAGGGAGCTGGCGAAGGGGCTCGGCCCCGTCGAGGCCGCGCACAATGCGCTGAAGCAGCTCGAAGGCGCATTCGCGCTCGCCATCATGTTCCGGGGCGACGAGGACATGATCATCGGCGCGCGCAACGGTCCGCCGCTGGCCGTCGGCCACGGCGAGGGCGAGATGTATCTGGGCTCCGATGCCATAGCGCTCGCCCCCTTCACCAACGCCATCACCTATCTGGAAGACGGCGACTGGGCGGTCGTGCGCCGGGGCGGAATGGAAATCTTCGACATCGACGGCAATCCGGTCGACCGCAAGCGCCAGCAGTCCGTCGGCAGCAGCTATCTCGTCGACAAGGGCAACTACCGCCACTTCATGGAGAAGGAGATCTACGAGCAGCCGGAGGTGGTTTCCCACACGCTGGCGCATTATCTCGACTTCGCCAACGGTGTCGCCAAGGACTTCGAGACGCCGTTCGATTTCGGCAAGATCGACCGCCTCGCCATCTCCGCCTGCGGCACGGCCTATCTGGCGGGGCTGATCGGCAAATACTGGTTCGAGCGCCACGCGCGCCTGCCGGTCGACATCGATATCGCCTCGGAGTTCCGCTATCGCGAAATGCCGCTGTCGAAGCAGAGCGCCGCACTCTTCATCTCGCAGTCGGGCGAGACGGCCGACACGCTGGCTTCGCTACGCTACTGCCGGCAGGAAGGGCTGCCGATCGGGGCGATCGTCAACGTGCGCGAATCCACCATCGCGCGCGAATCCGACGGCATCTTCCCGACGCTGGCCGGTCCCGAAATCGGCGTCGCGTCCACCAAGGCGTTCACCTGCCAGCTTTCGGTGCTGGCCTCGCTGGCCGTCAAGGCGGCCGCGGCGCGGGGCGAGGTCGATGCGGAGGGTGAGAAGCTTCTGGTGCGCCAGCTTTCGGAGGCACCGAAGCTCGCCAACCAGACGCTGAAGCTCGCCGGGCAGATCGAGAAGCTCGCGCGTGATCTCTCGCACTACAAGCACGTGCTCTACCTCGGCCGCGACACCAACTATCCGCTGGCGATGGAAGGCGCACTCAAGCTCAAGGAAATCTCCTACATCCACGCCGAGGGCTATGCGGCGGGCGAGCTCAAGCACGGGCCGATCGCGCTGATCGACGAGCAGATGCCGGTGATCGTGATTGCGCCGCACGACCGCATTTTCGAAAAGACGGTGTCGAACATGCAGGAGGTCGCCGCGCGCGGCGGCAAAATCATCCTCATCACCGATGCGAAGGGCGCAAAGCACTCGACCATCGACACGCTCGACACCATCATCGTGCCCGACGTGCCGGAGATCATCTCGCCGATCGTCTATTCGCTGCCGATCCAGATGCTGGCCTACTATACGGCGGTGTTCATGGGCACCG
>JAEWFU010000380.1 GCA_023388675.1 Pseudomonadota bacterium
ATCCGCAAGGCGGCGCAGACCGGCCGCATCGGCGACGGCAAGATTTTCGTATCCAGCGTCGAGGAGGTCGTGCGCATCCGCACCGGTGAAACCGGCGTCGACGCCATCTGACCCCCTACGCCGCCACCCAATTCCGCAATGTCATCACAGGGAAATAGGAAATGACGACAGCAAACGACATCATGAAGCAGATCAAGGACAACGACGTTAAGTTCGTCGACCTCCGCTTCACGGATCCGAAAGGCAAGCTCCAGCACGTGACGATGGACGTCGTGGCGGTGGACGAGGACATGTTCGCCGACGGCGTCATGTTCGACGGCTCGTCGATCGCCGGCTGGAAGGCCATCAACGAATCCGACATGGTGCTCATGCCCGATACGGAAACGGCCCATATGGACCCGTTCTTCGCGCAGTCCACCATGGTCGTCGTCTGCGATATCCTCGACCCGGTATCCGGCGAAGCCTACAATCGCGACCCGCGCGGCACCGCCAAGAAGGCCGAGGCCTACATGAAGTCGGAAGGCATCGGCGACACCGTCTACATCGGGCCGGAACCGGAGTTCTTCGTCTTCGACGACGTCAAGTACAAGGCCGACCCCTACAACACGGGTTTCAAGCTGGATTCGTCCGAACTGCCGTCCAATGACGACACCGATTACGAGACCGGCAATCTCGGCCACCGTCCGCGCGTGAAGGGCGGCTACTTCCCCGTTCCGCCGATCGACGCGCTACAGGACATGCGCTCCGAGATGCTGACCGTGCTCTCCGAGATGGGTGTGGTGGTGGAAAAGCACCATCACGAGGTCGCTTCGGCCCAGCATGAATTGGGCGTCAGGTTCGACACGCTGGTGCGCAACGCCGACAAGACGCAGATCTTCAAGTATGCCGTGCACCAGGTCGCCAACGCATACGGCAAGACGGCCACCTTCATGCCCAAGCCGGTGTTCGGCGACAACGGTTCGGGCATGCACGTCCACATGTCAATCTGGAAGGGCGGCAAGCCGACCTTCGCGGGCAACGAATATGCGGGCCTTTCCGAGACCTGCCTCTATTTCATCGGTGGCGTCATCAAGCACGCCAAGGCGATCAACGCCTTCACCAACCCGCTGACCAACTCCTACAAGCGCCTGGTGCCGGGTTATGAGGCTCCGGTGCTGCTCGCCTACTCGGCGCGCAACCGCTCCGCTTCATGCCGCATCCCGTTCGGTTCCTCGCCGAAGTCGAAGCGTCTCGAGGTCCGTTTCCCCGATCCGGGCGCAAACCCCTATCTCGCCTTCGCCTCGCTGCTGATGGCCGGCGTCGACGGCATCAAGAACAAGATCCATCCCGGCCAGCCGATGGACAAGGATCTGTACGACCTGCCGCCGAAGGAGCTGAAGAAAATCCCGACCGTTTGCGGCAGCTTGCGCGAAGCGCTTCAGTCGCTCGACAAGGATCGCGGCTTCCTCAAGGCCGGCGGTGTGTTCGACGACGACCAGATCGACGCCTATATCGAGCTGAAGATGGCCGAGGTGATGCGCTTCGAGATGACGCCGCACCCGGTCGAGTTCGACATGTACTATTCGGTCTGATCCGGGCCGTACAAACAAAAACCCCCGGTTTCGGCCGGGGGTTTTTCTTTTGCCCGTCGCAGCCGGTGGCTGCGCTGCAGCTTCAGTTCCGAGTATGGCGGCCGCGCCAGTCGGCGGCCGCGGCACCGGCATCGAGCCGCGCGCGAAAATCCTGGATCACCTCGTTCCAGGCGAAGCGGATCGAATTCTCGACGATCTCGCGGTCGCGCATCTTCAGCTCATCGGCGATGGGAGCCCATTTGACGAGCGCTTTCGGGCTTTCGGTAAAGGCACGCCCGCCGACGGCCACATTCTCCCACAGCGTCGCCTCGATGCGCTGCGTGAAAGCGGCCACCCAGCTTTCGGCATCGTGCGCGTCAGTCATCTCATCGGCATTTTCGGCCAGGCCGGCACGATAACAGGCCAGCGCCCATTCGCGACAGTCCGCGCCCTCGAGCCGGCCGTCGGCGCCGACCTGGGCAACGGCATAGATCGTCATATCGGACAGCGACGCGGCGAAGACGTGCATCTTCGCGACATTGATCGACTGCGCAAAGAGCTCGTCGTCGAACATCTTGGGATAACGCGTGCCGATGCGCTCCTTGAGATAGCCGTAGAGCTTCTTCTGCGTGATCAGCGCGGCGCGTGTCCGGGCGAAGTGATCGACCCGCTCGACCGTGGCGATCGGCGCGCGGTCGCGGCGCAAGGTGAGCTTCGAGGCCGTGTCACGCAGCCATCCGACAGCCTCGGAAATCTGTTTCGCAAAGTCGTTCATGAGAACCAGATGACCGATCCTGACGCGCTTCTGAATGCTACCATAGCAGTATTTTCGCGTTTGATGACTGTCTGTAATCATCGTTCAGCGCCGATTCCATCCACGGACACCGGCGTGGAGGATTGCGGGCATCCTGCCCGCACACAATCGAGGGGAGGAAATTCCATGTCCAGCACCGACGCTGGCGCCAGGGAACGCCACTGGGAGAAGACCAGAAATCTCAACACGCTGGTCATGATCCTGTGGGTGATCTTTGCCATCATCATTCCCTGGATGGCCGGCCCACTGAACTCCATCACCTTTCTGGGCTTCCCGCTTGGCTACTATATGTGTGTCCAGGGTTCGCTCATCGCCTTCGTCGCCATCATCTGGATTCAGAACTTCCGTCAGGACCAGATCGACGACGAATACGGCCTCGACGAATAGGAGGGCGCTATGGCAGTCGAACAAGCAAAAAGCGGGCGTTTCGTAGACAATCTCGGAAAGGTCTATGCGCTCTACACGCTGGGCTTCCTCGCGTTCTTCGCCCTCATGGCGCTTCTTGAGCGCATGGGCATGAGCGCGCAGGCGATCGGCATCGGTTTCCTGCTTTTCACCATCGGCATCTACGCCGTTATCGGCTGGCTTTCGCGCACCGCGGAAGTCGATGCATATTACGTGGCCGGGCGCGAAGTTCCGGCGCTCTACAACGGCATGGCGACCGCAGCGGACTGGATGTCCGGCGCGTCATTCGTGGCGCTGGCGGGCGGCGTCTATTTCGGCGGCTACCCTTATCTCGGCTTCATCGTCGGCTGGACGGGCGGCTATGTGCTCGTGAACTCGCTACTTGCACCCTATCTGCGCAAGTTCGGTTGCTACACGGTGCCCGACTTCATCGGCACCCGTTATGGCGGCAACACGGCACGCCTGTGCGCCGTCGTCGTTCTCGTCGTTGCCTCGTTCACCTATGTGACGGCGCAGATCGACGCGACCGGAACGATCGCGGCGCAAACCCTGGGCATCCCGTTCGAGGTCGGCGTGTGGCTCGGCCTGACCGGCATCTTCATCTGCTCGATGCTGGGTGGAATGCGCGGCGTGACATGGACGCAGGTGGCCCAGTACATCGTGCTCATCATCGCCTATCTGGTTCCGATCATCTGGATGTCCAACAAGCAGGGCTTCGGCATCATCCCGCACTTCTCCTATGGCGAGGCTATCGGGCGCATCGCCGAGCTGGAAGCAATGTATGGGCTCGCGCCAGCGGCGGAGGCCATTCCCGGCGTATCGGTCCTGACGACACCGCAAAATGAACCGACAGGCAAAGGCTGGTCGATGGTCTCACTCGCCATCTGCATGATGGCCGGCACGGCATCGCTCCCGCACATCCTGATGCGCTACTTCACCACGCCTTCCGTCCGTTCGGCTCGCCGTTCGGTCGGCTGGTCGCTCACCTTCATCTTCCTTCTGTACTTCTCGGCGCCCGCGCTCGCGACGCTGACGAAGCTGCAGCTTCTCGATCCGAACCTGGCGACGTCGATCATCGGCAAGTCGTTCGAGGAAGTCGCCAATCTCGAGTGGATCAAGCACTGGAGTTCGGTGGGGATGCTGGCGGTGGCCGACCAGAACGGCGACGGCATATTGCAGCTCAACGAGTTCTTCATGCGACCCGACATCGTCGTGCTCGCCACTCCGGAAATCGCTGGCCTGCCGTACGTCATCTCCGGCCTGGTGGCAGCAGGCGGCCTCGCTGCCGCCATGTCGACGGCAGACGGGCTGCTGCTGGCAATCGCCAATGCACTGTCGCACGATCTCTACTACAAGATCATCGACCCGAAGGCGGATACCGCGCGGCGCCTCATCGTCGCCCGCATCCTCCTGCTCTTTATCGGAGCGGCCGGTGCATTGGTTGCGTCACTGAAGTTGACGGGCATCCTTGGTGCTGTGGCCTGGGCATTCGACTTCGCCTGTTCCGGCCTGTTCTTCCCGCTGGTGCTCGGCGTTTGGTGGAAACGCGCCAACACGGCAGGCGCGATCGCAGGCATGATCGGCGGTTTCGTTGCTGGCTCCTGGTACCTCTACATGGTCTATAACGGCCTGATGGAGCCCTGGTGGGGCATCGACCACATCCGCTTCGGCATCATCGGCATGCCGGTCAGCCTGGTGTGCATGGTCGTGGTGAGCTTGCTCACGCCGGCGCCCAGCAAGGAGATCCAGGACATGGTCGACGAGGTCCGGATTCCGAGCGGCAAGGCGATCCTTGCTTCCCATCACTGATCGGGTCTAATGCAATCAAGGGGCGGGCTCCGGCCCGCCCTTTTTCGTGGGAGGCAATCGCTTGGAAGAACTGATTTTCGTCCACCCGCTCTGGGTGATCGTGCTCGACTATGTGCTGGGCCTTGTGATGTGGACGCTCATCGGCCGCGCGGCGATGAACATCTTCCTGCCCGAGGATTCCGACTTCTTCTTCATGCGGTTCTTCGTACGGGCGACCAACCCGATCATCGCGGTCTTCCGGCCGATCATTCCAGGCTTCCTGATCGAGCCGCTGGTGCCGCTCTTCGTTGCCTGGTTCTTCTACATGATCCGCTTCTACCTGATGCCCTGGCTGCTCGGCTATTCCGTCATGGGCATGCTGTCGTTTCCGCTGGAAAGCGACGTCGCCCAAGGGCTCTACGAACTCTTCGGCCGATGGTGACGGTTACCTGAAGGCTCTAAGCAGACTATCAGTCGTCGAGCGCGCGCAGCAGCGCCACCGCGGCGTCGAAGTCGCGCCGGCGCGCCTTGCGGCGCTCGGCGGCTTCCGCATCCTCGCCCCACTGGGCGATGTTCCAATCCTCATCTACATGGGCCGCAGCCCAGGCAGCATCCGGCTCCAGCATCCGGGCCTCGATCGCAAGCGCCAGAAGCGCTGACCCCGTCAGCGTCGTCATCAGGTGGATTGCGGACAGCCGAAAGGGCTCCTGGCGCTGGCGCAGCCAGAGCCCGACGGCGGCAACCGATTCACGGGGCTGCTCCACGTGCATGACGCCTTCGGCCAGAAAGAAGCGGGCACCGAGCGTGGCCTGCGCCCAGTCGAGCACCGGGTCCCAAAGCTCGGCCTGCCTCGCCACCAGTCGCTCGGGCGCATCAGCCCGGTAGCAGAGCAAGTCGGAGGAGGAGAAGCGCATCACGTCCTCGAGCACCGCCTGCATTTCGTTTGCGACGCCGTCGATAGCCGTGTTGGCGAGCCTCAGGATCGGCATCGAGACAGGATCGATGGTCTCGCCCTGCGCCGAAAATTCGCCGGCTACCAGTTCCGCAGCCGCCGCGGTCGACAGGGCCAGAACCGCCTTGCCGGGTGTGCGGACCGGCTTGCCGTCGAGGCGCACGGCAAAGCCCTCGGGCACCTCGGCAACCTCGGCCTGCTTGTAGAAACGTTTCGGCAAAGGCTGCCGCATCTGGATCTGCGCGCGGCGAACGGGGTCCGGATCGGACAGGTGGTTGCCGCTATCGAGATCGCCGAGCAGATCGCGCATCGTAAATCCTCTGAGTTTCAGGCCGGGTTCAACCCGGCAGTGTGCGCCGTAGCGGCCGGTTGACGAACAGCAGGCCGACCGCAATCAGGATCAGTGCCGCAAAGATGCGCATCGAGAGCGGCTCGTTCAACACCAGACCGGCGCAAAGAACGCCGAAAGCGGGCGTCAGGAAGGCGAAGCTGGACAAACCGGACGCAGGATAACGCCGCATCAGCCAGAACCACAGCATGTAAGTGAAGGCAACGACATAGATGGCCTGAAACAGCAGCGCGCCGGTCGCCAGCGGCGTCACCTCGCGCAGGAGCGGCCCCGCCAGCGGCACGAAGGGCGCGAGGAAGACCGCCGACACGACAAGCTGATAGAGCAAGGTCTTCTCGGCGCTCGCGACCGAAAGTCTCGAGCCCTTTATGACCAGCGTGGTTGCGGCCCAAAGCACCCCGCCCGCGAGGCACATCAGGTCGCCGCGAAGCGCTTCCGGACCAGGCAGGCTGAGCTTGTCGGAAAACACCAGCGCCACACCGCCGAAGGCAAGCGCGAGGCCCCAGAACTTCTGCATCGTGATGCGTTCGCCCAGCACGAAATGGCCGCCGATCAGCACCCAGAAAGGCATGGTGTTGACCATCAGCGTGGCGCGGGCGGCGGTCGTATAGTCAAGACCGAGGAAGATCAGTGCGAACTCGGCGCCGAAGAGCACGCCTACAGCGATACCGGCCCAGAGCGTGCCGTCGCGCTCGAACAACGGGATACGGCGGTAGCGGCACCACAGCCAGACCAGCACGCAGGCGATGGCCGAGCGCAGGAGGGCGGCGAATATCGGGTTGTAACCGGCGTTGGAAAACTTCACCGCAACCTGGTTCAGGCCCCATGAGAAAGTGAGGCCTATCATCAGGGCGGCGGCGAAACCGTCGATCGCAGGTTTCGCGAATGTTGCAGCAGGCGCGTTGCTCACGCGTCCTCTCCGGCGTTCTGTTCGTCGAAACCGAGAAGGTTCCAGCTCTGGCGCATATGCGGCGGCATCGGCGCGGTGACGTCGATCACCCCGCCATTCGGATGCGGTATCACGATGCGGCGCGCGTGCAGGTGCAGCCGGTTTTGAAGGCCGCCGGGGAATTCCCAGTTCTGGTCGGCCTCGAAATATTTCGGGTCGCCGATGATCGGACAGCCGATATGGGCGGCGTGAACGCGAAGCTGGTGGGTACGGCCCGTATGAGGCTCCATCTCCAGCCAGGACAGGGTTTGGCCTGCCTGCTCCAACACGCGGTAGTAGGACACGGCATGGTCCGCATCCGGCTCGCCGTGGCGGGCGACCCGCATCCGGTCGCCGTCGAGCGTCTGCTCCTTGACCAGCCAGGTCGAAATCTTGTCCTCGCGCTTCTTCGGCACGCCCTTGACGAGCGCCCAGTAGGTCTTTTTGGCGTCGCGGCCGCGAAACGCTTCGGCCAGCTTCATCGCAGCAAGGCGCGTGCGGGCGACGACCAGCGCGCCCGACGTGTCGCGGTCCAACCGATGCACGAGGCGCGGCTTCTCGCCCTTCTTGCTGCGGAAGGCTTCCAGCATGTCGTCGACATGGCGGGTGACGCCGGACCCACCCTGCACGGCGAGGCCTGACGGCTTGTTGAAGACGAAAACGGCGGGATCCTCGTAGAGCATCATCTTCGACAGTACGGCGCCGTCGTCCTGCCCGCGCATGGTGCGCGCCGTCAGCGGCTCGCTGCCCTTGCGATCGACGCCGAGCGGCGGGACGCGGATCACCTGCCCCGGCTCGATACGCGTGTCGGCCTTGGCGCGGCCGCCGTCGATCCGCACCTGGCCGGAGCGCAGCAGTTTCTGCAAATGGCCGAAGCCGAGCCCGGGGAAATGGGTCTTGAACCAGCGGTCGAGCCGCATGCCCGCCTCGCCGGCTTCAACCGTTATCTGCTCTACGCCTGCCATTCTTCGCCAATCTCTGTGTCGCGTGCGCCAGATAGCATCAGGCGAGGTTTCGCGCGACCCACAATCCGACAAACAGCGCGCCGATGGAAAGCAGCACACTGGCAGCGGCATATGAGAACGGCGGTGAGAAAGTCGACCACGGTAGCGGCGGGATAGTCCTGCTGCGGGCGGAGTAAAATCCGGCCACCTATTTCCCTTCTGCGTGTTGCAGGGAGGGATCAGGGATCTACAC
>JAEWFU010000397.1 GCA_023388675.1 Pseudomonadota bacterium
CGCTTCGTCCTGCGCCGACATCGGTTCGCCGGCACCGATCGCGCCCAGATAGGCATCGAGCGCTTCCAGCGACGACGCCGGCGCATAGCCGTCCTGCCCGCCTGAGGCGACGGTGGCGAAATTCACCTTCCAGGCGTCGTCGGCAAGGCAGGCCACCGATACCAGCGTCGAGCCCGCGCCTGTATCCAGTTCGAACTCGCGGCACAGCGCGCCGGCCTCGTTCTCGAAGGTCGCGATGGCGCGGAACCGGGAATCGGTACCCGCAATCGTGGTCTCTTCGCCCGAAGGGATGCCGTCGAGCATCGCCGGCAGGCCGTCGACCGCTAGTTCGGCAACGACGAGTCCCGTCTGTCCCGGTTGCCCCGAAGCGCCGAGCCAATACCCGGTCAGGCCGGCCAGAACGGCCACTGCGGAGGCTGCAACCGGCGCTATCCAGCGCAGGCTTCGCGACGGGCGAGCATCATTGGCGGCCGTGCGCAGGCGGACGACCTCGCCGCGCGGCTCCTCGCGTGCGCGTTCGACCATCTCCTCGACCGAGCGCCGAAGCGCCTCCGGCACCGGTGTATCGAGCAGCGGCGCCAGCGCGGCGCGGGCCTGGTCCCTGGTTTCCATGAAAAGCGCGACGCGGGCGGCCAGCTCCTCGTCGTCGGCAATCGCGCGCACGACCCTTGCCGCCGCGGCCTCGTCCAGTTCGCCGTCCGCAAAGGCCATCAGCGTCTCGTCGTCGAAATCGTGCCCGTTCATCGTCTCTCGCCCTTGTTGTCGGAAGAACGTGCGCCCTCGCCCGTTATTCCGGCCGCCTCGGCCAATTTTCGCCGTGCCCTGGCCAGCCTGCTCATCACCGTTCCGATGGGAACGCCCAGCACCGCCGCAGCCTCGCGGTACGGCAGGTCGTCCACGCAGGTCAGCATCAGCACCTCGCGCTGTTCGTCGGGCAGTTGCTCGATAGCCGCGCTGACGCTTTTCAGGGTCAGCCGCGCCTCGACCACCTGCTCGCCCGAGATTCCCGGCACGTCCGGGCTCTCCTCGATGTCTACCGCTGGCCCGGCCACCTTCTCGCGGCGTACCCGGTCGATCCACAGGTTGCGCATGATCCTGAACATCCAGGCATCGAAGCGCGTGCCCTGCTCGAAGCGGTCGGCGCTCGCAAGTGCGCGCTCGCAGGCGGCCTGCACCAGATCGTCCGCCTTGTCCGGCGAACGCGTCAGCGCAAGCGCGAAACGCCGCAGCACGGGCAGCATTTCCAGAAGCTGCGAACCGACGTCGCCAGCCCAGGCTTTCATGCCGGCTCCTTTTCATGCTTGATCATGGCGGTGGAATATTTATGCCGGACCTGCGTTTGTCGAGCAGCAACCGTTGCCGCAGCTCCGGCCCTGCATTCACGCAGTGCACAGGGGCGATCCGAGGGAGCCCGATCATGATGAATCGTATGCGCACACTTCACCTGCCGCTCGCCGTTGCCGCAGCCCTCGCGGTCGGCTGGTCGGGATACCTGCCCGCAACCGGCCATTTGATTGGGGTGACGGCTGCGCTCGCCGATGACGACGACGGCGATGACGATGGCGACGATGGGGGGTATTCCGGCGGCGGCGGCGGATATTCCGGCGAAGGAAGCTACAGGCGCTCGCCGGGCAGAAGCCTGCGCGCGCCATCGCCGCGCCGGCTCCTGCGCGGCATCCGGCGGGCGATAACCGGTCAGGCGCCCGCACCGCGCCGTAGCCAGGCGCGGCCGATCGAACTCCCCGAGCGCGCCGACGACGAGGTGGTCGCGACGGGCATCGGTGCCGAACAGCGCGACCAACTCGTCGCCGACGGCTATGCCGTGCTCGACGAGACCGAACTCGCCGCGCTCGGCGCCGCGGTCGTCAAGCTGCGCGTTCCGGACGGGGTTTCGCTGGAAGATGCCCGCGCGGCGGTACGCGCGATCGCGCCGGGCGCAGAAGTCGACTTCAATCACTATTACCGCCCCGAGCAGGCCGGTTGCGAGGGACCGCACTGCGTCGCCCCGCAGCTTGTCGGCTGGCCGCAGTTCGGCGCCGAAGGCGCTTCGTGCAGCGCGCCGGTGCGCATCGGGCTGGTCGACACCGGCATCAATCCGGAACACACCACGTTCGACGGCGGCCGCCTCGAAACGGTGCGGATCGGTGAGGAGGAGCTTGCCGAATCCGGTCGCCAGCACGGCACGGCGGTCGCAGCCCTTCTCGTCGGTGCAGCCGACAGCCGCACGCCCGGCCTGTTGCCGGGCGCCGAGATGGTCGCCATCGACGCCTTCCATCGCGCAGCGCAGCGCGACGACCGCACCGACGCCTTCACGCTGGTTCGCGCCATCGACACTGCGCTGGAAAGGCGCGTGTCCGTGCTCAATCTCAGCCTTGCCGGCCCCGCCAACGACCTGCTTGCCGATGTGGTCGCGAAAGCGGTCGAAACGGCCGTGATCGTCGCCGCGGTCGGCAATGGCGGCCCCAATGCGGAACCGGCCTATCCCGCCGCCTATGCGGGCGTCATCGGCGTCACCGCGATCGACCGCAACAAGCGCGTCTACCGGCGGGCGGGACGCGGCGACCATGTCGACCTGGCCGCTCCGGGCGTCGAGGTGTGGACGGCGGCCTCCATCAGCGGCGGCCGGCCGAAAACCGGCACGTCCTTTGCCGCGCCGTTCGTGACGGCCGCTGCGGCGCTGGTCATGGCGGACGATCCGGACCTGAAGCCGGCCGACGTCAAGCAGCGTCTTTTGCAAAGCGCGCAGGATCTCGGCGAACCCGGTCGCGATGCCATATTCGGCTGGGGTCTGCTCGATGCCAGCAGCATATGCGGACAAGCCGGCACGCCGG
>JAEWFU010000319.1 GCA_023388675.1 Pseudomonadota bacterium
GCCCATCCGCGCCCCGTGATCGCGCGCCGCAAGTTCACGCAGGACGCCGAGACCCTGCTCGCCTTGCTTCAAAAAGAAGCGGTTGGCGCCGTCATCATTGGCCTGCCTGTCAACATGGACGGCTCGGAAGGGCCGCGCGTGCAGGCGACAAGGGCTTTCGTGCGCAACATGGAAAAGCTCACCGACCTGCCCTTCGTCTACTGGGACGAGCGTCTGTCGACCGTGGCCGCCGAGCGGGCGCTGCTGGAGATGGACGTGTCGCGCCGCAAGCGCGACGAACGCATCGATTCGGCGGCAGCAGCCTTCATTCTGCAGGGGGCACTGGACCGGCTTCGGGCGCTGCGGTCGGCTGGCGGTTCGCATTCCACCACGCCATGATCTCGCGCCGCTTGCGGAAGGCGTAGATGGCGAAGATCACCGCGGAGTCGACGACGCAGGCGCGCGCCACCAGCGGCGGGATCGTCTGCGGGTCGATGCCCAGCAGATTGCCGTAGAAGCCGAAGGCGAAATCATGCACCGGCCTGCTGAGGAACGTCAGGCCGAAATTGATGTCGTGGTAGGACAGGTAGAACCAGCCCCAGAAGAGCCCCATCGGCACGGCCCAGAACAGAAGAATGTAGCGCATCAGCCGTCGCTCTCCGCGATCTCGGGTCCTCGCCGCGAAAGTCGCGACAGCATCGAGCCGTGGGCAGCGCAAACGGCAAGACGGCGCGCAACGGCACTCGAATAATCCACGGACCGCGGTTTGCGTTCCGCAACAGCTTCGACATGCATCACAAGATAGGTGGCAGCGAGCCCGGCGACCTGCATCGCATATGCCTTGCTGTCTACCAACATGCCTGCGGCAGCGGCTTCCCGTGCGGCCAGCGCGGCACACACAAGCACCGCAGCCCCGATTGCAAGCCTCGCCACATCCCGGGTGGCGTCCTCAGCGCGTGAAGAAGCGGCCAGCGCCGTCCAGCAGAACAACAGCGCCACCAGGGCCTGGCCTACAGCCAATGCCGTATCGAGCAGGCCCGGTGCGTGAACATACGCGGAAAGACCGGCGGCACCGAAGGCGCCGACCGCGAAAACGATCGTCCAGTAAGCTGCCAGACTTGTGATGAGAATCTTCTGCATGCGGTCTCTGCTCGGCGAGAATCGAAACTGGACGCTGGCCGCGTTAACCGCAATTGAAACCATTCGTTAAGGTTAATATACGGGATCCAGCGCGCGGTTATCCCCTGCTGGGCCATCAGGCTTGTGCCGCTGCCACGCTTTACAGGGCTGATGACGCTGCCTATGCCGGGTGTCGATCCCTCCTGCCCGGTCCGTATCGCCTGCCATGCTTGCCATCTTCGAAAGCATTCTCCCCATCTTCCTCATCATCGTGCTGGGCAACCTCCTGCGCCGCACGCCGATCACCAGCGACGATGGCTGGCGCGGGCTGGAACAGGTCAGTTACTGGGTTCTCTACCCTGCCCTGCTGTTCGCCACGATCATTCGCGCCGACTTCTCTGAACTGCGGCTCGACGCATTGCTGATGGCGCTTCTCGCCACCATCGCCGTCATGGCCGGGCTGGTGCTTGCGAGCTGGCCGCTGTGGCGGCGTACCGGTGCGGTGACGCATGGCGAATATTCCTCGATTTTCCAGACGGCCCTGCGCTGGAACGGCTTTATCGCGCTTGCTGTGGCACAGAAGATGTTTCCGCCAGCCGCCAGCGCCGTGGTCGCGCTCGCCATGGCGGTCATCATCATCCCGCTCAACGTGATGTCGGTATCGGTCGTGGCGCGTTTCGGCAACCGCAACGCGAATTGGGGCCAGGTCGCGCGCGCGACGGCAACCAACCCGCTCATCGTGGGCGTCGCGGTCGGCATCGTGCTGCGCTTCGTTCCCGGCGGCCTCTACGCCCCGCTTGACGACGCGGTCGGGCTCGTCGCCTCGGCTGCGATCGGCATGGGTCTGATCTCGGTCGGCGCCGGACTTCGGCCTGCCGACATGTTCCGGCTGAGGGCCGCGATCTGGTTTCCGGTCGTACTCAAGCTTGCCGTGCTGCCGGGCATACTCTGCGTTATCGGCTACGGCCTCGGCGTGCAGGGTCCCGAACTCGTCTATCTGGTGCTGTGCGGTTCGGTGCCGACGGCCATGAACGGGTACATGCTCGCACGCCAGCTCGGCGGAGACGCCGAGTTCTATGCCGCAGTCACCACGCTGCAGACGGTGCTTGCCGTGTTCACCATGCCGGCGGCGCTCGCCATCGCCACTCAGCTCAGCTCGGGATAAAGCGTATCCACGATGACGCGCGCATCGTGGCGGGCGTCCAGCATGCCGTAGGTGGTGCGCCACTGGCCGGCAAGGCGTGATTCCACGAACGCATCCGCGATCTGCCCTGCCCCCTGCCTGCGAAGCTCCGCAGCGGCTGCCGAGATGGCGAGCTGCTCGGTCAGGATACGGGCCGAGCCTTCGTCCGAGCTTGCCACCTGCAAGGCAGCGCGCAGCACGCCCACGGTGCCCTTGCCCGCCGGGCCGAGGTCGCGGCCGATGCCGCCCAGCACCTCGTCGAAAAGCTGCGGCGCGCGGCGCAGGACGCGCAGCACGTCAAGCGCCATGACGTTGCCCGACCCCTCCCAGATCGCATTGACCGGCGCCTCGCGGTAGTAGCGCGCCAGCGGAGCCTCCTCGACATAGCCATTGCCGCCAAGACACTCCATCGCCTCGTAGAGCAGCGACGGCGCGATCTTGCAGACCCAGTATTTGACTACCGGCGTCATCGAGCGCGCGAAGGCCGCCTCGCCCGGATCGTTGGCCGCTTCGTCGAACGCGCGCGCGAGCCGCAGCGACAACGCCGTCGCGCCGGCCACGTCGAGCGCCATGTCGGCCAGAACGCGCTGCATCAGCGGTTGCTCGAACAGCGGTGTGCCGAAGGCATGGCGGTGGCGCGTATGGTGGACGGCCTCGGCAAGGCCGGCGCGCATCAGGCCGGCATTGGCGACCGCGCAGTCGAGGCGCGTCAGCGTCACCATGTCCATGATGGTCTTGATGCCCGCGCCGGGTTCGCCGACCATTTCGGCGATCGCACCTGTAAACTCGACCTCCGAGGATGCGTTCGAACGATTGCCGAGCTTGTCCTTGAGCCGCTGGAAGTGAAGCCCGTTGTCGGTGCCGTCGCCGAGGATACGCGGCACCAGAAAACATGACAGGCCCTCATTCGCCTGCGCCAGCATCAGGAAGGCGTCCGACATAGGCGCCGACATGAACCATTTGTGGCCGGTCAGCCGATAGAAATCGCCGCCTGCGCGTTCCGCGCGCGTGGTGTTGGCGCGCACGTCGGTGCCGCCCTGCTTCTCGGTCATGCCCATGCCGAGCGTCAGCCCGGTCTTCTGCACCGGCGGCTTCTGGCTCTGGTCGTATTTGCGCGTCGTCACGCGAGGCGCCCATTCGCGGAACAGCTTGGCGTTCGCCATCAGCGCTGCCAGCGAGGCGCTTGTCATGGTGATGGGGCACAGATGCCCGCATTCGAGCTGCGCGGTGAGGTAGAACCGCGCGGCGCGCACCTGATGGCGCTTGCCGCTCTCGGCCGGATTGTTCTCCCAGACCGAGGAGTGCAGCCCCACGGCCACCGAACGGCGCATCAGCGCGTGATAGGCCGGATGGAACTCGACGAGGTCGATGCGCCGACCCTGCCGGTCGTGCGTCCTGAGCTTCGGTGTTTCCGTGTTCGCCAGCCGCGCCATCTCCTGCGCCTCGGCCGAACGTACATAGCGGCCGAGTTGGTCGAGCTCGCGCCGAACCGGCTCCGAATAGGTCTCCGCCAACTGGACCAGCAGCGGGTCGGCGCGCCATGCGCTCGTCCCGGCCAGCGGCGGACTTTGGTTCAGTACCTCATGCGTCAAGTCGTCAACTCCGGGATGAGACGATTCCAGAAGGATGCCTCACAGTTACAGGCAAAGCACCCATGGTTGCGAGGAAATTCCGGTGGATGCGCGCAAGCGCGCTTGCGGCGTCGCCCACCCTTGCCTATAGCACGGCTTTGATATGACCGAGCGCGCCGCCTTCCCGCTTTTCCCGCACCGCCACCTGCTCGGCGTCAAGGACCTGTCCCCTTCCGATATAGAATTGCTGCTCGATCGCGCCGACGAAGCCGTCGCGATTTCGCGCCAGTCGGAAAAGAAGACGTCGACGCTGCGCGGGCGGACCCAGATCAATCTCTTCTACGAAGCCTCGACCCGCACCCAGTCGTCGTTCGAACTGGCCGGCAAGAGGCTCGGCGCCGACGTGATGAACATGTCGGTATCCTCATCGTCGGTGAAGAAGGGCGAAACGCTCATCGACACGGCGATGACGCTCAACGCCATGCGGCCCGATATCCTGATCATCCGCCACGCTTCGGCAGGTGCAGCGGCGCTGCTGGCGCAAAAGGTCGGCTGCTCGGTGGTCAATGCCGGTGACGGCGCGCACGAACACCCGACGCAGGCACTGCTCGACGCGCTGACGATCCGCCGGGCGCGCGGCAAGATCGCAAGGCTGACCGTGGCGATCTGCGGCGACGTGCGCCATTCGCGCGTGGCGCGCTCCAACATTCTTCTTCTTAACGCCCTTGGTGCGCGTGTGCGCGTCGTCGCGCCCTCGACGCTGCTGCCGGCGGGGATCGGCGAGATGGGCGTCGAGGTCTTCACCACGATGAAGGAAGGCCTTGCCGGCGCGGATGTCGTGATGATGCTGCGGCTGCAGCGCGAGCGTATGGAAGGTGCCTTCGTGCCGTCGGTGCGCGAATATTTCCGCTATTACGGGCTCGACGCGGAGAAGCTCAAGGCGGCAAAGGACGATGCGCTGGTGATGCACCCCGGCCCGATGAACCGCGGCGTCGAGATCGCCTCCGAGATCGCCGACGGGCCGCAGAGCGTCATCCAGGAACAGGTGGAGATGGGTGTCGCCGTGCGCATGGCCGTGATGGAGGCGCTGCTCGACC